>CAZJJV010000011.1:12380-14097 GCA_964546415.1 uncultured Candidatus Saccharibacteria bacterium | reverse complement strand
TTTTACTGGAGTAATTTTTAGTTCGGATTTATATAAATTTGTCCAAAATCCTGAAGATTATTATTTAAATAAAACCGTCAGAATTATGGGAGAGATAAAAGAATATCAGGGCAGGCCAGAAATTATTTTAGAGGATCCTTTTCAGGTTGAGGTGGCAAAATAAAAATCGTGACCTATGGTTTGTTTTGGACAAAAACAGAATTGGTTTATGGTAGAGAATAAAGGTCGAAACAATAATATTAAATAATTGGGGCAACAAAATTTATGAAAGGTTTTTTTATAAATATTGAAAAAGCCACTTTAGAAAACAACAATTTCCGAAAGGTGCTTTATACCTCAAAACATAGCCAATTGGTTTTAATGAGCTTGAGGCCTGGAGAGGAAATTGGAACTGAGACCCATTCGGAAAATGATCAGTTTTTTCGCTTTGAAGGGGGACAAGGAAAAGTAATAATTGATGGTAATGAATACGAGGTTTCTGATGGTTCAGCAATTGTGGTGCCGGCTGGAGCCGAACACAATGTAATCAATGTTTCTGATACCGAAGAACTGAAACTTTATACCATTTACTCGCCACCTCACCACAAAGATGGGATTGTGAGAGCCACCAAAGAAGAGGCTGAGACAGATTCTCCAGAGTTTGATGGTCAAACCACAGAATAAAATTTGGGGCATTGAAGAAAGAGGTTTGTTTGTTAAAATAAAATATATGAAGGTAAAAGTAAACAGAGAAAAGTGTATAGGGTGTGGATTTTGCGCTGGCACTTGCCCCGAAGTGTTTGAATTAGGAGACGATGGAAAATCCCAGGTAAAAGAGGGGGCTGATTTAGAAAAAAACAAAGATTGTATCAAAGAGGCTCAGCAAGGGTGTCCAGTGGGAGCCATTGAGTTAGAAGAGTAAAAAGGGCCTTGACAGGTTGGTTTTGGCTTGCTACATTAAAACCGACAAAATTGGTCGGTTTTATTATGAGGTTTTCAACCAAATCACAATATGGATTAAGGGCTTTGGTTCTTTTGGCAAAGAATCAGAAGGTTTTAAGTCTAAAAGAAATTTCCCAAAAAGAAGGCATCCCCTTTGATTATTTGGAAAAGATTTTTTCTAAACTAAAGAAAGCAAAAATTGTTGGCGCTAAAAAAGGAATAGGGGGAGGATATTTTTTGAGAAAAAAACCAGAGAAAATTAAACTCTCTGAAATAATTCTCACTTTAGAAAGAGACGATCCTTTTGTGAAATGCTTGAAGGGATATTGCCCCAAATCAAAAAGTTGTCTTACTAAAAATTTTTGGCACAATTTAAACAAAGCTATAAGGTCGTTTTTAAACTCTCTTACCTTGGCTGATTTAATAAAAAAATAACTATGAAAAAGAAGAAAATTTATTTAGATTATGCTGCTACCACCCCGGTTGATCCTCGGGTTTTAAAAGCCATGCTTCCTTATTTTTCTGAAAAGTTTGGCAATTCAATGAGTTTGCATTCTTTTGGCCAAGAAGCCAGAGAGGCCTTAGAGGAGAGTAGGGAGGTGGTAGCTAAATTGATGGGGGCTCTGCCCCAAGAGATTGTTTTTACTGGTTCGGCTACTGAAAGCAATAATTTGGCTTTAAAGGGAGTGGCTTTGGCTAACAAAAGCAAAGGAAATCATATTATTATTTCTCAAATTGAACATCCTTCAATAATGGAGACGGCTAAGTGGTTAGAAAGCCAGGGTTTTGAGGTGAG
>CAZJJV010000011.1:10638-12280 GCA_964546415.1 uncultured Candidatus Saccharibacteria bacterium | reverse complement strand
GGGAGATGGACTACTGAAAAAGATATTAATTATTTTTTAAAGGTTTTGCCTCAAATTGTAAAAAACTTGAGGAAAATTTCACCCTTTTAAAATATGCCCCTTTATTCAAAAGAAATAATTAAACATTTTAGACATCCAAAAAATGTAGGGAAAATAAAAAACCCTGATGGAGTAGGTGAGGCCGGAAATTTGCTTTGTGGAGATTTAATGAAACTTTATTTGAAGGTTGGGAAAGACAAAAAGGGGAAAGAGCAGATTAAAGATATTAAATTTGAAACCCTAGGATGCGCTGTCGCCATAGCCAATAGCAGTTTGCTTTGTTCTCTGGCAAAAGGAAAAAAATTAGATGAGGCCCTAAAGATAAAGAAAGAAGACCTAATTAAAAAATTAGGAAAACCCCTTCCTCCTTTTAAAATCCATTGTTCAATGTTGGCAGTAGATGCCCTAAAAGAAGCCATTTATGATTATTTTAAAAGAAACAAAAAAGAAATCCCTGAAAGTTTAAAAAGGACTCACCAAAGAATAGCAAAAACCAAAAAAGAGATTGAGCAAAGATACAAAAAATTTCAATTATTAGAAAAAAGAATTTTAAAATGAAAACAGTAGTTTGTGCAATTTCGGGAGGAATAGATTCTGCTGTATCTGCTGCCCTCTTAAAAGAGGCAGGCTTTGAGGTGGTCGGGGTTTTTATGCGATTTTGGACAGATTCTCCCAGAGCAAATAGATGTTGGAGCAGAGAGGCAGAACTAAGGGCCAGAAAAATAGCCAAAATTTTAAAAATGCCCTTTTATGTATTTAATTTTGAAAAAGAATTCAAAAAAAGAGTGGTTGATTATTTTTTAAAAAATTATCAAAAAGGAATCACTCCTAATCCTTGTGTGGTTTGCAACAAAGAAATTAAGTTTGGTTTGATGTTAGAAAAAGCCCTAAGGTTGGGGGCTGACTTTGTGGCAACAGGACATTATGCCAGAACTTCTTTGCTTTCTTTAAAGTTTTCAAACAAAGAAAAAATAAAATTGTTTAGGGCTAAAGATAAAAATAAAGACCAGAGTTATTTTTTGTGGAGGTTAAACCAGAGACAACTAAAGAAAATTTTGTTTCCTTTGGGATATTATAGAAGAAGGGAGGTTCAAGAATTAGCCAAATACTTTGGTTTGGGTTTTCTTTTGAAGGTAAGAAAGTCAGTAGAGGTTTGTTTTGCAAGAAAGAATATTGATGAATTTTTAAAAAAACACTTGAAAGAAAAGCCAGGTTTAATAATGGACCCAGAAGGAAGAGTAATTGGAGAGCATAAGGGATTGTGGTTTTACACCATAGGCCAGAGAAGAAAAATAAGGTTACCAGGAGGGCCTTGGTGGGTGGTAAATAAAAATCAAAGAAAAAACATTTTGATAGTTACTAAAAATGAAAAAGATTTGCTCAAAAAAAAGATGGTGGTGAAAAAGGTAAACTGGATTTCTGGCAAGGAGCCAAAGATTCCCTTGGAAGTAAAAACAAAGGTTCGTTATCTTTCAGGTTTGGCTCAATCTCAAATTATTAAAAAATTGGGCAGAGGAAAATTTTTAGTAGAGTTTAAAAGAGCCCAGAGGGCAATTACCCCTGGCCAGTCAGCCGTTTTTTATCAAGGAGAGGAAGTAATTGG
>CAZJJV010000011.1:0-10538 GCA_964546415.1 uncultured Candidatus Saccharibacteria bacterium | reverse complement strand
GAGGAAGTAATTGGGGGAGGAATTATTTGTTGAGAATCAGATAATAAAAATCAAAAATTTATTTTTTTGGGGTTTACTTTGTTTTCGAATAATTTTATTATCTAAATAAGATGATAAAATTCAATTTTCAAAAAACCAATCAAGTACCTATTTCTTTTTTAAAGAAAAAAGGAAAGGGGTTGGGGGATTATTTAAAGAGGTTAAGGGAAATAGTAAAAGAGAGAGATTATTCTTTGTCAGAGGGTTTTCTTAATTTAGCCCAGGAAAAGGTTTTTTTTGAGAAAAAGAAAAAATTTGATTTAATTTTGGTTTGCGGGGTGGGGGGTTCTGCTCTGGGACCAAAAACTGTTTATCGGGCCCTAAAAAGGAAAAAAGATTTAAAAGAGATTTTGTTTTTTGAGGGTTTAAACCCACTTTTCTTAAAAGAAGTTCAAGATAAAATTAAAAAAACCCCTAAAAAGAAGATAGCCCTTTTTTGGATTAGCAAAAGCGGAAAAACCTTAGAGAGCGTTGTTAACTTTTCTATAATTTTTAAAAATTTAAAAGGAAAAAAACCTGAGATTTTTGTTTTAACAGACAAGGGTTCTCCTTTGGAAAGATTGGCCAAAGAAAGAGGATTCCATTTGTTTGAAATTCCTAAAAAGGTGGTAGGGAGATTTTCTGTTTTCAGTTGGGTGGGAGGTTTGCCCCTTTGTTTGGCAGGGGTTGATGTTCTAAAATTATTTTCAGGAGCCAAAAGAGCCAATAAAGATTGTTTAAAAGAAGATATTTTTAAAAACCCTGCCTTGCTTTCTGCTCTTTCTATTTTTTATCACTATCAAAAAAACAAAAAAATTTTGGCTAATCTGATTTTTGTGGCTGAACTAGAAACCTTTGGAAAGTGGTATGAGCAATTGGTGGCAGAGTCTTTGGCTAAAAACAAAAAAGGAATAACCCCTCTTTTGGCTTTAGGAAGCAGAGATCTTCATTCTTTGGGCCAACTCTTTTTTGGCGGCCCTAAGGATAAATTTTTCCAACTCTTTTTTGTCAAAAACCTGGGCGCAGATTTTTCTTTAAAGAAAATTGAAAATGCCGAGATTTTTGGCAAATGCAAAAAAAATACTATTTGGCAGATTCAAGAAGCAATATACCAGGGAGTAAAAAGGGCCCTAGAAAAAGAGAGGATTCCTTTTGGGGAAGTGGTTTTGGATAAATTGGACGAAGAAGAATTAGGGTATTTGCTAGAAACCAAAATGATAGAAGTGTGCTTTTTGGGCCAATTAATGAAAGTGAATGCTTTCAACCAGCCAGCAGTAGAGCTTTATAAAAAAGAAACAAGAAAGATATTGTTTTAATTGGGGTGTTCTTGGAGACATGCTTTTTTCTTTAAGGTTAAAAAAATTCAAAAAGGTCAGAAAGAAAACTTAAAATTAAAAAAACAAAAGTTTATGAAAAAAGAAATTGCTCAAGTTATTGACCATACCAATATTAATCTTGGAGCCAAGAGCAAAGATATTATCAAAACCTGCCAAGAAGCCAAAAGATATGGCTTTCGGGGGGTTTGCGTTAATCCCCAATGGGTAAGATTAGCCAAAAAGGAATTGGAGGGGACAGGAATTAAGGTGGTTTGCCTGGTTGATCCCCCAATTGGTGATAGTCCTCATTTGAAAAGGATAAAAATTTGTCAAAAAGCCAAAAAAGATGGGGCAGACGAGTTAGATGTGGTAATGTCTATTCCTGATGCAAAACACGAAAGATGGCAAAAGATATTGAAAGACTTGAAGCCAATCTGTAAAATATTACCTACTAAAGTAATTATTGGCTCTGGCTATTTAACAGATGAGGAAACAGTGATGGCTTCCCAGATTGTAAAGAAGGCGGGGGCTATTTGCGTAAAGACCGCTACCGCCAAAGATCCTTTAGAGCATAGAGAATTAAAAGAAAAATGGTATCATCTAAAATTAATGAGAAAAGGGGCGCCTGGTCTTTTGATCAAAGCCTCAGGGAAAATTAAAACCCTAAAGGATTTAAAAGAGGCCTTGAGGGCGGGAGCAGATATTGTTGGAACTAGTTCTAGTGTGAAAATAATGAGGGAGTTGAAGAAATAAAAAAAATTAACTAAAATAAAAACCTATGATTAAATCTTCTAAAAAATTTATTTGGGTCGGGGCAATAATAATTGTTGCCGTTATTTTGGCGCTTTTTATTAATAGAAACAACAAATCCCCTCAAAGTTTTTTTGAGGCAGAGAAAAGAGATTTGGTGAAAGAAATTAGCGTGACCGGGAAGGTCCTGCCTGTTGAAGAAATAAATCTATCTTTTGAGAAATCAGGTATTTTAGAAAAAATTTTGGTAAAAGAAAAAGAGCAGGTGAAGAAAGGAGACCTTTTGGCAGTTCTAAAAGATAAAGATGCTCAAAAAGCCCTTCAAAAAGCCCAAGCCAATTTAGAGGCTGCCCAGATTACTCTTGAAAAGAAAAAGTTAGAATATGATCAACTTTTGAGAGGCGATGATCTTAATCAATATTTAGAAAACGGAATGACCATTTTGGCTGATTTTTATGATGATCTCCCTACCTATCTAGACGACTTATATGAAATTCTTTTTGGTAATGATCTTTCTACCGACGAAAACAATATTGAGTATTACTCAGGCTATAGTGAGAGATTTGAAGATTTTCCTGTTGAAATATCAAAACTTTATTCAGAAATTGAGCGAGATTACACAGATTATCTTGCTATTTACCAATCGGCTCAGCGGGGACAAGGAAAAGAAAGAGAAGAGGCTATTGACAGGGGATATGAATTGGTTTTGAAATTAAGGGGCTTAACAAAAAAAGTCAGAGATGTTGTCCGTTATCTCCAAGATTTAATTGTCTCTGAAGAGGTCACCCACAAAAAGGAGTCAACAATCGAAGATCACTTTTCCTATCTTTCTCAATTGGCTTCTGAGATAGATGATTATCAAGATGATTTATTGGAAGTAATTAATGATGTAAACGATTATTATGACCAATTAGATAATCTTTCTTTGGAGGTAAAAAACCAAGAAAGCCAAGTAAAAGAAAAAGAGGAGATCTTGGCTCAGGCAAAAGAAGAACTGGCTAAACACTATTTATACTCGCCAGTAGACGGCAAGATAATAAAGATCCATTATGAGGTAGGGGAAGCGGTTTCCGCCTATTCTCCAGTTTTGGAAATAATTTCCGATAAGGGCTTTGAGGTTTCAGCTGATATCTATGAAGAGGATGTGGTGGAGATTGAATTGGGGACACCGGTTAAGATTTCTTTTCCTGCCTTTCCTAAAAAAATCTATCAGGGAAGGGTTTCTTTTGTGAGCCCAAAAGAAAAGATTAAAGACGATGTAGTATATTACGAAGTAAAGATTTCTTTTGAGAAAGAAGTTCCTGAAATGGTGAAATCTAATATGACGGTGGATTTAATCATACCCCTGGAAGAAAAAAACAATGTTTTGGTGGTTCCAAGATCAGCCATCTTTAGAGAAAACGGAAAAGAGGTTGTCTGGGTTTTAGTGGGTAAAGATATAAAAAAAAGAGAGGTGGAGATAGGCCTGAGGGGAGAGGAGTTTGTGGAGATTATTTCTGGCTTAAAAGAGGGGGAAAGGGTTTTGCTTAGATAAAATGGAAAAAACAACACCTATTATTAAATTAGAAAATGTTTGGAAGACCTATAAACTAGACAAGGTAGAGGTGTCTGCCTTGAGGGGGGTTAGTTTAGAGATTTTTCCTGGGAGTTTTATAAGTATTATGGGCCCCTCAGGAGCTGGAAAATCCACCCTTTTAAATATTATTGGTTGTTTAGATCTTCCCAGCGAAGGGAAGCTTTTTTTAAAGGGGAAGGATGTGGCTCAGCTTTCAGAAAACGAACTTAGCCTTTTGAGAGGGAAAACCATTGGTTTTGTTTTTCAAGAATTTAATATTTTGCCAAACCTCACTGCCTTAGAAAATGTGACCCTGCCAATGGTTTTTCAGGGAGTTTCAGAAAAAGAAAGAAAGGAGAGGGCGAAAGAACTTTTAGAAAAGGTTGATCTGGGAGAAAGAATAAACCATTTACCCACCGAGTTGTCTGGTGGAGAAAGACAAAGAGTAGCCATTGCCCGGGCTTTTGCCAATGATCCAGAATTGGTAATTGCTGATGAACCCACCGGTAATCTGGATTCTAAAACCGGAAAGAAAATAATGGAGATTTTAACCAATTTTCACAAAAAAGAAGGAAAAACCATTTTGGTGGTTACTCACGATCCTCTAATTGCCAATTATAGCGAGGAGATAATCAATATTTTAGATGGTCAAATTGTAAAAAATCACCAAAGGGCTGCTCAATATCTATGGCAGAAATAAAAGAATGTTTCAAATTGGCTTTGAGGAACCTAAAAAGCAGGCGCTTGAGAAGTTGGCTGACCATTTTGGGTATTGTGATAGGTGTTTTTTTAATTGTAAGCTTGCTTTCTTTGTCTGAAGGAATTAAAACGACAATTACTCAACAATTGAAAGCTCTGGGAGAAGATGTTCTTTTCGTTATTCCTGGGGACCTCTCTAATCTTTTTGCGATGTTTATTGGGGGGGTGGAACTAGAAAAGGCAGACCTTGAAGCTATCCAAAGAACCCCCGGAGTGGAGACGGTTTTGCCATATTTATATAGCAGCGGAGTAATGCGTTATGAAGGAGAGAGCAAAATGGTATTATTGACAGGATTGCCTTTGGAAGAAGGAGTTGAAATTCTGGAAAGGTTTCAGGGTTGGAGTTTGGCTGAAGGAAGATGGCCGGTTTGGGGCAAAAGAGAGATGATAGTGGGGCAGGAGGTGGTGAAATCAATTTTTAAGAAAAAAATTAGGGTGAATAGCGAAGCCACCATCAATGGGAAAAAGGTGGTGATTGTGGGTATTCTCAATTCTTTAGGAAGCAAATCAGATGACTCTATTGTTTATATGGACTTGCCTGTATATCGAGAAGTAACTGGGAAAAGGATAGATTCTGCCCAAATGGCAATGGTAAAGGTGAAAGAAGGAGTTTCAATAGAAGCGGTGGCTGAAGAGATAAGGCATAATTTAAAAGAAACCAGAAAAAGAAAAATAAACTCTGAGACAGCAGATTTTAGTGTGATCACCTCAGAAACAATGGGTCAGGTGGCAGGCAACATTATGTCTGTTCTTCAAATGGCAGTTTTTATTTTTGCTTCAATTGCTATTTTAGTAGGAGGAATAGGAGTGGCTAACACAATGTTTACTTCTGTTCGAGAAAGAACCAGGGAAATTGGTGTTATGAAAGCGGTGGGAGCCAAAAATTCTATTATTTTGACCATTTTTTTAATTGAATCTGGGATCATTGGTCTAATTGGAGGATTAGGGGGGACCACCTTGGGTTTGATTTGTGCCAAACTGGTAGAATTTTATGGTCAGGTGCATCCTATGTTTTATTTTAAAGCAATTATTTCTCCAGGTTTAATTATTTTTGGCCTTTTCTTCTCCTTTTTTGTGGGGTGCTTGGCTGGATTTTTTCCAGCCAGAAAGGCAGCAAAATTAAAGCCAGTTGACGCTTTAAGGCATTATGAGTAAGATAAAAAAGATTCTTTAACAAAAAAAGGAGGAAAGATAATGAGCGTTTGGTTGGCTGCTCTTTATACCTATGGATGCCCGGAGTTAAGCAAAAAAGAAGAGAAAAAGATTTTTAAATTCGTAAAAAATCCAAAAAGAGGAAAAGAGGCAGTAAAGATATTGGCGAAATTAGAGCCCTGGATCTGGTATCAGGTGATTGGCAAAAAAAACAAATCGTTTTTCTTGTCTCACAAGGTGATAGAGGCTTATTGGTTAGGAAGTGAGGACCTTGACCTGGAGTTTCGAGGAGAAGATCTTGAGTTTCTTTTGGCGTCAAGGGGCCAAGAGCCCGCAAGGCTTGCCTGTGCTTTTAAGGGACAGATGGTGAAAAAGAAGGGAAGCTTTCTGTTGCACCACAATCTCACTGAAACCATTCTACTTACTAAGACCTCCCTGTTTGAAAGAGAAGAATTTGTAAATTCCTGCCTGATTAGAAGCGGAGAAATTATCTCATTAAAAAAAGATTATTTTCTGGTAGAAACCTTTTGGTTGTCAGAGAAAGTAAAAAAAAGAGAAGAAGAGATTAAAAACTTGTTTGGGGTAGAAGCGAGAGAAGGAGAGTTTGTTACTTTTCATTTTGGGATTGCTCGCCAAAAGGTGCCGTTCCGGGTCCACCAGAGACTAATAAAAATTACCGAACAAATTTTAAAAGGGGAGTAGTTTTTGCTCCCCTTATTTTTGTGTTAAAATAAAATAATGCCAAAGAAACCCAGGGTTGCCTTTTTTTCTTTAACCTCTTGTGAAGGATGTCAGTTCGCTCTCTTGGATTTAGGACGGAAATTTTTTGATTTTTTAAAGAGGGTAGAATTGATTGATTTTTCTCTAATTGAAGAACTTCCATTTCCTAAATTTAAAACAAATTCGCATGGGCGCTTTCGCATTTCGCGAGGTAAAAAGCCGAGCGAGCGCTTTTCGCATGCAATTGATGTTTCTTTTGTTGAGGGTCTGCCCATAAAAAAAGAAGAAGTGAAATTGTTAAAGAAAATCAGAAAAGAGTCAAAAATTTTGGTGGCTATGGGAAACTGCGCTGCTTTGGGAGGGATTCCAGAAATGAAAAATTATCAAGGAAAAGAAAAAACCATCCGTTTTATTTATAAAAAACTAAAAAACATTGAAAATCCAGAAATTAAAGAAATTGATAATTTTGTTAAGGTAGATTTTGTCTTGCCAGGATGTCCAATCAATGGTGAGGAGTTTTTAAAGTATGTTAAAGAATTGATAAAAGGAAAAATTCCCAAAATCCCTCAAAAGCCAGTTTGTTCCGAATGCCCCCTACAAGGAACACCCAATTGCTTTTTGAGGAAAAAAGAGCCCTGTTTGGGGCCGATTACCTTGGCTGGCTGTGAAGCGGTTTGTCCCCGAAATGGCCAACTCTGTTATGGCTGTCGAGGAATTTTAAAAGATATAGACCCTAAAGGTTTTTTAGAAACCTTAAAAAAATTGAAAAAACCAGAAGACATTGAAGACAATTTAGAAATTTTTGGGATAAAAGATAGTTTGGAAAAATTAAAAGCAATATAAAAATAAATATGAAAATTACAATTCCCCACATTCATAAAATTGAAGGAGAGGCCGGTTTTTGGGCAAAGGTAACCAAAACAGGAAAAATTGAAGAATTAAAATTCCAAACCCTTTTGGGCTTAAGACAGATTGAAGGAATTTTAATTGGTAGAAGATATTTTGAGGTGCCAATTGTGGTTTCCAGAATTTGCGGAATTTGTCCGGTTCCCCATATTTTGGCTGCCGTGACTGCTCTAGAGAAGGCCTTAAGGGTTAAGGTTTCAAAACAAACGGTTTTGTTGAGAAAATTACTTTTAGCGGGAAACATCATTCACAGTCATACCCTCCATTTGTTTTTTCTTTCTCTGCCCGACTTTTTTAATATTGAGAGCGACCTTAAACTTTTAAAAAAATTTAAAAAAGAATCGGAAGCAGCCCTAAGAATAAGGGATATTGGTTTAAAAATCATAAAAACGGTGGGCGGGAGGGCAATCCATCCAATCACTCCCCGGGTGGGCGGTTTTTCAAGGTTGCCAGAAAAAGATAAATTAAAAAAAATTTTGGAGAAAATCCCATTAGCCATTGATGAGGCTATTTTTTTGGTTGATACTTTCAAAAAAATTAACTACCCTGATTTTGAAAGAAAAACCCTGTTTGCTTCGGTTTTTTCAAGAAAGGATTACCCTTTTTATTTAGAAAGAATTATTAAAATTGGAAAAGAAAAAATTGGTTCTAACCACTTTTACTCTGGCAAAATTGAAGAGGATTTAAAAAGCCCACCGGTGAAAAAAGTGAGATTTAAAGGAAAACCCTATATGTTGGGTGCAATTGCCAGATTGAAGAATAATGGGGAATTTTTGGGAAGGTTGGCTAAAGAAAAATTAGAAGAATTCAAAAAAGAAAACAAAATTTCAGATGAGAAATTTTTCAAAAACATTTACTTTAATCTTTTTTCTCAAGCAATTGAGGTTTTACACTTTTTAGAGGTGTGCCAAGATTTAATTAAAGAAATTTTAAGGTTGCCATTAAAAAAAGAAAGGGGCGAGGTTAATTTTAAAACTTCGAGCGGGCTATCGGCCTTGGAGGCGCCCCGAGGTACCCTTTTTCATTATTATGAAATTGATAAAAATGGCAGAATTAAAAACTGCAATATTATCACTCCTACCGCTCAATTTTTGGCCAATTTAGAAGAAGATCTAAGGGTGTTTTTACCAAAAATTTTGAGGCTCTCTGAGAAAGAGAAAAAGAGGAAAATTCGCTCTTTGGTCAGAGTTTACGATCCCTGTATTTCTTGTGCCACCCACTAATCCAAATTCTATGAAAAAAATCACCAAAGAAACCAAATTATCTGAAATATTAAAAGCAAAGAAAGCAAGGGGGGTTTTGTTAAAGTATAATTTGCCTTGTTTAACATGCCCCTTTTTGCAAATGGAAATGGAAAAATTAACCCTGGGGCAGGTTTGTGAGGTTTATGGAATTGATATAGAAGGGTTGTTAAAAGAACTAAATGATATGTTGGCTAAAAAGTAGCGGGGCTTGACTTTGATTTTGTTTTTATTTAACTTAAAATAATCTTTGAATAAATGAAACAAAAGGTCGGAAAATTAAATTTTCTAAATTTTTAATAATTTTTCTTAAAAAATATGGCTACTGTAGGTTATTGTGTTAAATGTAGAAAAAAACAAGAGATGAAAAACGAAAAAGAGATTATTATGAAAGGGAAGGGTGGAGTTAAAAGAAGAGCAGTTACTGGAACCTGTCCTATTTGTGGGACAAAAATGTTTAGAATTTTAGGCAAGGCCTAAAAATCTCTTTTCTAATTAGAAGCTTGGTAAAGGCAAAAATCGCTAAATTTATTTTGGTTGCTTTAATAGGAGCTAACCTTTTGGCTTGGTTTCTTGTATGGGATCAAAATAAAGCAAGGTTTTTAGAGGTTTCTTTTTTTGATGTGGGGCAAGGAGAGGCAATTTTGATTGAGACCCCTCAGGGCCACCAGATCTTAATAGATGGTGGCCCTGATTCTATTATTTTGGAGAAATTAAAAAAAGAAATGCCTCCCTGGGACAAATCAATAGATATTGTAATTCTTACCCACCCTGAATCAGATCACTTAACAGGCTTAATTGAGGTTCTAAAAAGATATAAGGTAGATTTCATTTTTTGGACAGGGATAAAAAGAGAAACAAAAAAGTGGTATTTGTGGAGAGATGTTTTGGAAAAAGAAAAGAAAGAAGGAACAAATATCATTTTGGCTAAAGCAGGCCAAAAGATTACGGCTTCTGAAGCATCAATTTTTATTATTTATCCTTTTGAGAATTTAAAAGAAAAATTAATAAAAGATAGTAACAATACTTCTATAGTTTTCAAACTGGTTTATGGGGAAAGCACCTTCCTTTTTACAGGAGATATTTACCAAAAAGCAGAAAAGGAAATATTGGAAAAAGATTATGATCTTTCGGCAAAAATTTTAAAGGTGGCCCATCATGGAAGCAACACTTCTTCTGGTAGAGAGTTTATTGAAGAGGTTTCACCTGTTTGGGCGACAATTTCAGCAGGCAAAAACAATCCCTATCACCATCCCCATCCAGAAGTTTTAAAGATTTTAAGAGAGGCAGGAGTAAGTATTTTAAGAACAGATGAAATGGGTGATATAAAGTTTTTTAGCGATGGAAAGCATTTAAGGTTTTTCACTGAAAAAAGCCTCTAAAAGATTAAAAATTGAGCCCGTCAGGATTTTCTGACGGGCTTTGGTTTTATTTTCTGATTGTACTTCTTGAGCTTCGGATACGTAGACTGCGCGAAGAGCTTTTAATTCTGGAATAACTTTTTGGGCTCCGGAAAGAGGTACGTGAAGATTTTTTGTTGATCCTGAAAGGACTTCTTGAGCTTTGAAACCTTGAGCTTCTGAGAGATGTTTTGCTTTTGAAACGATTTGTTAGGGTCCGATTTGTTAGGGTCCGGAGCTTTGAGTTACTGAGAGATCTTTTTCTGAAAGAAAGAATTTTGGCTTTTAAGCTGGAATAAGAACGAATTTTTTCTCTTAATTGGCGCCTTGAGATGCTACTAAGAAACTTGTTTCTTGAATAACGCCTCTGTCTTAATTGGTTTTTTGAGATACGAGAATTACTGTAATGGCCGTATCTATAACCACGGTAGTAGCCATATCTATACCAACGGTAAGACCAATAAGACCAATAAGGATGCCAATGCCACCAGTTCCAGTACCAACCAACTCTGAGCCAGACACCCCAAGGATACCACCAACCAATCCGTAAGGGGTAGTAGTAATAGTAATGGTGTTCTTCTTTTGTGTATTCTTCAGTTTCTTCTGTAAGTTTATATTTTTGGGTTTGATAAGGGTCTACCACCACTCTCCAGGTTCCCTCAAGAAAAAATTTCTGATGAGGGGTGATGATTTCAACTGGTTCCAAGAAGAGAGTTAAAAT
>CAZJJV010000010.1:0-14265 GCA_964546415.1 uncultured Candidatus Saccharibacteria bacterium | reverse complement strand
CCAAGGCCTCACGTACTGAGGCTCGGGAGACCCCCATACGTTCCGCAAGCTCCTTTTCTGGAGGCAGTCGGGAGCCTACCTCGAATGCGCCCTCTTGGATGAGCTTAAGAACCTGCTTGGCCACCTGAGAGGAAAGCTTGGTGGGCCGCACCCGCGAAAGCAGTCGAGCTGGGTCCTTTGTTGGTTTGACAGCCATACTGTCAGGCAATATACTTGCGTGCACGCCTTCCTGCAAGGTTGTCGGCACAATTTTCTGGAACGTGTTTCACCGATAGCTGTGCTATTCGTGTAGTAGAGTTTTAACTAAAGCCTTATTCTTGCGTTGTTAATGCGATCGCATCAACGGGTCTCCCTCCTAACCTCTACCTTTTTGGGGGGTCGGGTTGACGTGTTACAGCTGTCATGCTATCATACACTCAGGTAGGTGAACAAATAAGCTATTGCCTAGGCTAACCTCAAATGGGTGTTGTTCTGAGATGTAGATCTCGACGAAGACGCAGGGGAAGCCTACCATTCGAGAGGTGCGCGATTAGGGGGGTGATGGATGGGCTAAGAGCTTCCGGCGGTCTGAACGTTGGAATGTCTGGGGCCTACGGGGCCGAGTTGGTAGGAATTCAGGAGGTCTAGGATGAGTAGTCAGTGGGGTCGTCAGAGTTTATTCCGTCTTTTCGTTCCAGGTTTGTGTGTAGTGTTGTTGACGATTGCTGCACCGAGCCAGACAGTGAAAAATCCGGGCATTCTCATTGAAGCAGTCGAGGTTGGTTCGGAGTGTCTTGATCCTGCGTATAATTGTTGCACTGAAGAGCTCCAGATAACCAGGGCACTGTATGACCCCTTGCTTCACGAAACGCCTACCGGCGAGTTGATTCCTTGGTTGGCAACTGAGGTCCCCACGGTCGAAAACGGACTGATACAAGACGATGGTCGAACCTATATCCTCCCAATTCGAAAAGGAGTGCGGTTCCACAACGGGGATGAGCTTACCCCTGAAGATGTTGAGTATAGCTTCGAGAGAATGATGGTTATGGACGTCCCCGGCGGGTTCGGCTTCGTCTACACTCTACCTCTCCTAGGGGTAGACTCCACACGGGATGAGGATGGAAACCTCCTGGTGAACTTCGAGGAGATAGACCGGTCCGTTGAAGTGCAAGGGGACTGCGTGGTGTTTCACCTAGCTAACCCTGTGCCGTGGTTCCTGCACATTCTCGCCGACCCTCCCTTCATCGTCGACAAGAGCTGGACGATCGCCCAGGGAAGCTGGCCCGGCACCGAAGAGACGTGGTTGGAATACAATATGCGGGCCTTAGAGGACATGCCCCTGTGCTCTGTCGCCAACGGAACTGGCCCCTTCAAGCTGGTTAGGTTTGAACCAGGGAATGTAGTCGAGCTTGTCCGCAACGACGACTACTGGGCTGGGCCCGCCAAATTAGAACGGGTGATCAGAAAGGTGGTCCCGGAGTGGAGCACTCGTCTAATGATGCTTCAGAATGGAGACGCTGACATCGTAACTGTCCCCTTAGAGTACCTCGACCAGGTAAGGAGTTTGGAAGGCGTTCGCGTTATAACGGGTATACCACAGGCTAGAGTAAGCGCTATTTACTTCAACCAAAAGATCGCTCCCGAATCCAAGTTCATAGGCAGTGGTAAGCTGGACGGAAACGGCATCCCGCCGGACTTCTTCTCCCATGTCACCGTCCGTAAGGCGTTCTGCTATTCTTTCGACTGGGATACGATGATAAACGACATCTTTAACGGTATGGTTAGGAAAGCAACGGGCCCCATCCCGTCAAGTCTTCCCTATTACAACCCAGATCAAGAGACATATTATTACGACCCTCAGATAGCCGCCCAACTTTTCCAGCAAGCCTACGACGGTAAGCTCTGGGAAAAGGGCTTTAAGTTCACCGCGGTTGTGTACACGGAAGGAGACAAGAGGATCATCGATCTCCTGCGATATGACTTAAAGCAAATTAACCCCAAATTTGAAATAGAATGTGTCGTCGAGCCGTGGTCTGCATTGTGGGCCCACCAGGTCCAGGGGTGGCTACCCTTATTTGTATCGGGTTGGGGTGCGGACTACCCGGACCCGCACACCATGGTGCAGAATTTCATGTACAGTGGTGGCCCAGATGCTGCCACCCAAGGTATCAACAAGTATGACGAGCTCGTAAAGGCAGGGGTTTCCACGCTGGACCCGGAGAAGCGTCGGGAGATCTACTACGAGCTACAACGGCTAGCGTATGAAGATGCTATAGACATCTGGCTCTACGAAAGCACTGGTTGGATGGTTATGAGGGACTGGGTCAAGGGTGATTGGCGATATCCCTTCTGGGCGCCAGAGGCCACCTACTACTATGGTGTCTGGAAATAGAAGAAAACTCTGATCCATTGGGGGACAGGGGTGCTTCAAGTGCCTCTGTCCCCCATTCTCCCGTGAGGTTGCAACAATGAATATAAATTCTTAGCAGATGACAGCATACATAGCAAGACGATTAATGCTGTTGCCAATTATCCTACTAGGCATAACGTTCTTGATATTTGCGTTTATGCAGGCTGTTAATCCTTACCAGCGATTGTTCTGTTTTCTCCCTACAAATCCCTCTCGTCTTACCAAGCAGCAAGTGGAGTTATTAATGGATAAGTACCATCTAAGGGACCCACTTATGGTCCAGTATATAAGTTGGTTGAATCAAGTGTTACATGGGAATTTAGGCTGGTCCCAAGCCTCTCACGAAAGCGTGGGGAAGACTATAGTAAAACGTTTCCCTGTGTCCGCAGAAATAGCTTTGTATAGCTTCCTGCCGATGATTGCTATAGGGATTTACCTTGGCATTATCTCCTCGGTTAATCACAATCGTGCAATAGACCATTTCACTAGATTGGCGGCCATCACTGGTTGGGCTTTTCCAACTTTTGTCTTAGGACTAACCCTCCTCGCGATTTTCTATGGGGCGTCGGGTCTGCTACCGCCTGGCCGATTAAGCACTTGGGCCTCGCTCATTGTCCATTCTGAACAGTTCAAAACGTACACAGGGTTAGTCACAATTGATGCATTATTGAACGGGGAATGGAGGGTTTTTCTGGATGGATTAAGGCATCTGATTCTCCCAGTCCTTTGTCTATCTGTTATAGAATGGGCCCTAACGCTGAGAGTAATGCGTTCAAGCATGCTGGAAGTTTTACGCCAAGATTATATCACCACCGCCCGTGCCAAGGGCTTGACGGAACGCACGGTGATCATGAAGCATGCCGTCAGAAATGCCCTCTTGCCAACCGTTACAATAGCTGGTCAAGAACTTGTTTTCTTGTTCAACGGCAATGTGGTTGTAGAAGTGATTTTTAACTATCCAGGATTGGGGCAGTGGGCTGCGGATGCCGCTTTGCAGCTGGATGTTCCTGCCATAATCGGCTTTACCATCTTTGCCGCGGTTTGTGTGCTCATCGGCAATCTAGTCGTTGACTTATTGTATGCAATCCTTGATCCAAGGGTGAAGTACGACTGATGCAGGTGCTAAAGGCGCTGGTTAAGAATCCGCTCTCCTTAGCCGGGCTGATTGTTCTTTTGTTCTTCATCGCTATAGCTATTGCTGCTCCATGGCTTGCTCCTCCCCGTCCGGGGTTTTCATCCTACGAGATTCCGCGTGACGGGTTCGGAATCACTCCTAAACCACCTTCAAAGGAACATCCCTTCGGCACCACCCAGGGGCAGTACGACATTTACTATGGTGTCATCTGGGGCACTAGGACAGCTTTCATTGCGGGTCTAATAGTTACAGGAAGTTGTGCCCTGCTTGGCATCATAGTAGGGGGCGTTGCAGCTTACTGTGGCGGACTTGTCGACGAGGTATTAATGAGGATTGTTGATATATTTCTGGCTTTTCCATTCCTAGTAGCAGCATTGGCGGTGGCATCCCTTCTTGGCAGAGGGTTAGTCCAGTCTATGCTTGCCATGACCACGTTTGGCTGGATGTCTTACGCGAGGTTGATTCGTAGCGAAATTCTTTCAATTAAAGAGAGGACATTTATTGAAGCAACGAAGGCTATTGGAGCGAGTGGATCGAGGATCTTCTGGAAACATATCTTGCCCAATTCCATCTACCCCGTCCTGGTCGTGGCCTCTATGGATATTGGCAGTATGGTCATCTGGCTTTCGTCTTTGAGTTTTCTGGGGGTTGGAGCTCCACCGGGATACGCGGATTGGGGGCAACTGATTAGCTATTGCCGCAACTGGATTGCTGGGGGGCAAGGGATGTTATTCCGCTATTGGTACACACTAGTATTCCCTGGAGGGGCACTTTTTCTGTTCGTCTTGAGTTTTAACTTGATAGGGGATGCGCTGCGGGATATATTAGACCCAAGGTTACGGGGTAGGAAAATCAGCGGTTAAGAGTCCGTTACCCGAAAATTATTTCTTCCAAAAGTTCTTCAACTACATCCACTGCAATTTTGCTGTTTAGGCGAACATCGGAAAAGATTATCATGAGGATATCTTCGTCCTTGTAGTAAAGAAAATCTGAGTTGATCCCTTCCCCTGATTCCCCGGAGTGGCTTATCAACGTAGTCCCACGGCTGGTCATGTCGATGAACCAGCCGTAGCCATAGAAGCTCGTTCCTTCGTCCGTCTTAACATAGGGGATAAAAAGCCTCTTCTTCTGTAACTCGGGAAGGACCTCCCCTCCGTGGAGGGCTAGATGCCACTTGAACAAGTCACCCGTAGTGGAGAGCAGTCCACCATTGCCGTAAAGGTACCAATACGGGCCATCTTTGCGGCTTTTGTCCATTACTACTGGGACTTCCAGCTGCTCTGGAAGGGAGTATCCGGTATATCTCATGCCGAGGGGATCAAAAAAGGTGGAGCGGAGATACTCCTCAAAGGATCTGCCAGTTACCCTTTCGATCAAAGCTGCAAGGACGCTATACCCACCATTTGAATATGAATACGCCGTTCCAGGTTGAAATTTGAGTGGTCGTTCGAACATTTTCTTTAAAGTTTCGTCGCGAAACGCTATCTCATAGTCCTCTCCATAACTATGGAGAAGCCCGGCGGTATGGGTTAACAGGTGATGAATGGTAATCCTTGCTTTGTCCTCGGGGACATAGTCGAAATAGTTTTTGATGGAATCATTGACCGAAAGAAGGCCCTCTTCTTCAAGCCGAAGGATTGCTGTTGCTGTAAATTGCTTTGTAATCGAACCTATATCGAAGACGGTGGAAGCAGTGCAGCGAATACCTTCCCTAGAAAGGCCAAAACCTTTGTTCAGTACTACATCATCTCCCTCGGCGATTAACACTGTGCCTCCGAAACCATTCCTAGCCATATCGGTCAAGAACAAATCGATCTTTGAAGCTAGGGGGCCCTTACAGACTTCTCCTATCTCTCGCTTCCCTGTTTTCCCCCTAGACATCCTATCCCCTTATATAAATTTTCCCTGCAGCTAGAATTTCGACCAAGCTATGGTTAAAGGATGCAGAGGTCACCCTCCCTTCTTGCACATACAACTTTACGGTGGTCAAATCAGGGCCGCCTATGCAAAAAGGACTGCCGCCCGACTCGAAGCGGAATTCAACCTCCCCAGTATACCCACGCTTCCTTGTCTCCACGACGGCAATGGCCACCGCTATCGCACCTGTGCCACAGGCGGGCTCGATATATTCGCCATAGGGTTTGTGTGGGAAGATGACCCGCCCAGTATTGGAAGACACCTTGGGACTCAAGTCATAGAGAGCAAAGTCGGTATTCTCATGTTCCAGGAAACCTTGCCGATCAAAATCTTTTTGAATATCGGCAAGGACATCAAGGGCCTTTGTGTCGATCCGTTGGAAATCAAGGTCAGGATATAGGTTGTAGACATCCTCTGCGTCTACGACCAGGAATTCACCCACCTTCATTGCCTTTACACCGGCCACCTCAATCGATTGAATGCCGAGTGTATAACATTCTTCCACAAAAGGCTTCATCTCTGTCCATGCCGATTTTTCTTCGTCTCTACGGCTCTCGAACTCAAGGCGGCAACAGCCCAGATCCGTTTCGACCACAACCTCTTCTGCCTCAAGCACACTGAAGTGGTCAGAGATGTCGGTTTCGATCAACGCCTTACCAAGCACCTGTAGCAGCCCACCGCACATGGGCATGAAGCTTTTTGAGGCCGCGTTTACAATTTTGACCTGTAAATGCGCCGTCCCCTTAGCCGGAAGCAAGAAGCCTGCCTGGTGACCTCGAAGGTAAGGAGGATATAACGCTTTAAGTCCGAGTTTGAGTTTTTCAGCATCGTTATCGGGTATGTTTGAACCATAAAGTAAGAGTATTTCGTTGCCACCCATATGCCCTTTTACAAAATTTAGCTTTCTTGCCATCACGCTTCCTTGTGGTTCGAATTATCCTTCCGCAGCACTTGCCCTGGGGTAAGCCCCGTTATTATCCCGTTTTCTATAACCGGCTCCCCGTTCACAAAAACGTATTTTACCCCTTCTGCGTAACGCTGTGGTTCCTCATAGGTCGCTTCATCCTGGAGTTTCTCAAGGTCGAATATCACCAAATCGGCTCTCATCCCTTCCGCGATCAGCCCTCGATCTGTTAAGCCCAGTTTTTGAGCAGGAAATGAGCTCATCTTCCGCACCGCCTCCTCAGGCCGTAAAATGCCTTCTCGTACGTATTGGGCAAATACTCGAGCAAAGGCACCATACGTTCTTGGATGGGGCTTCTCCCTACAGTTAACGTTTTGGACCTCACCATCGGACCCGATTATGGAAAGAGGATGGCTTAAAACTTGAACCACATCCCTTTCTGACATCTCAAAGGTTATCAAGGTTGTTCTTCCTTCATCGCTAATCAATAAATCGAACATAATCTCATATGGATCTCTCCCCGTTTCTTCGGCCAAAGTAGCGAAGCTCTTGCCTTCATATTCCCTATGTGTTGGGCTTTCACTGATTACTATGTTTTCCCATCCTATGCTTTTAATAAAATTATCCCCAGCAAACATTCCTTGCTCAATGTCCTTTATGATCGCATGGCGCATTTCCGAGTCTTTCAACCGTTGGAGCATCTCTCCAGATCCCCCAACCAAAGCCCAGGAGGGCAGCAGAGCTGTAAGATCCAAGCCTCCAGCAGTATACGGATACACATCGCAGGTAACCTCAATCCCCTTCTCACGTGCCTCCTCTATAAGCCTTAGGGCTGCGGAGACCTTGCCCCAATTCATCTTCCCCGAAGCCTTAAGGTGGGAAATCTCCAAGGGCACCTTAGCCTCTTCAGCTATTTTCAGCACTTCACTTATAGCTTCTAATAAGGCATCGGACTCGTTTCTGATATGGGTGGCAAGGATGCCCCCAAGCTCCGCCACCACCTTGGCTAACTCCACAAGCTCATGGAGCTCCGAATAGGCCCCGGGTGGGTAAAGGAGACCCAGGCTCATGCCAAAAGCTCCGTCCCGAAGGCTTTGATAGAGCAATTTTTTCATGGCCGCCAACTCCTCCGTTGTAGGGGATCTATCCTCCATCCCCATAACGGCAGCCCTAATGGTCCCATGTCCGACAAGGGAGGCGACATTCACAGCAATGCCTGTGGTCTCAATCCTTTGCAAGAAACCTGCAAAATCCGTCCACTCTAGCTGCTCAGCTTCATCCCCTAGCAGCTCCTTCACCCGGGAATTGACCGGAGCCGGGCTTGTGCCACAATTCCCAAAGACAGCTGTGGTTACCCCCTGTCTAACAAGGTTCTCCGCCATAGGAAATTTCAAGATGTCCAGATCTCCGTGATTGTGGATGTCGATAAATCCCGGTGAGACCACCAAGCCATCAGCATGAACTATCTTGCAGGCCTCCCTTTGGTGCACCCTGCGCCCCACGGAGATTATCCTCCCATCTTTGACCATTATATCGGCTTTAAACCAGGGATTTCCCGTCCCGTCGATGATGCATCCGTTCTTAATCAGTATCACTTCCATGATTCCCCCTGTCTGCTTGGAACTCTTGCCTCATTCGGTCTACAAGTTCACGATCGGTAAACACATCGATGGCCGTCATGGCGAGGGCCTTGGCCGCTGTGAGCATGACTTCCTGAGCGTGGGCTGAACCAGCAACCTTGGCAAACCCACGTGAGTGGAAAGGGATATCTGGCCCACAAATCTGAATTTCGAGCTCAATTGCAGGGGCAACCTGACTGACGTCACCCATGTCGGTCGATCCCATCCCCGCCTCTGGTGGAGGAGGGGTAAGAGGTATCCCCAATTTCTTCAAATTCCGAGCGCATGCTTCCCCCAAAGCTCGATTCGGTTTCATCGGTTTATTGGAAGCTACCACTTCAAAGGAGAGAGTAGCACCGGTAGCTAGGACAGCACCTTCGGCACACTGACGTAACTTCTGAACAAGCTCGGCGCAATAGGACTCGCTTGCTGCCCGTACGTAGAAATAAGCGGCGGCATGCTCGGGGACGATATTCGGTCGCAGCCCCCCGTCAGTAATGATCCCATGAACGCGTGCTCCATCCTTAATATGCTGTCGCAGAGCATTGATGGCGTTAAAGGTTTGGATGACCGCGTCAAGGGCGTTGATCCCTCTTTCCGGTGAACCTGCAGAATGTGATGCCTTTCCCAAAAATTCTATTTTAATCTCTTTGATAGCTAGGCTTCCAATGTCCACCGCCGTATAGTGGGAAGGATGGAACATCATCGCCGCCTCGATATCGTCAAACAAACCGGCATTGACCATGGTCACCTTTCCTCCCACGCTTTCCTCTCCGGGTGTACCAAAGAAGACAAGCGTGCCGGGAAGGTCCTTTTTGATCTGTCCAAGGGCAAGCGAGGCCCCCAGGGCTGCAGCGGCTATCAGATTGTGCCCACAAGCGTGGCCGACCTCTGGCAGGGCATCGTACTCAGCGATGATTGCAACTTTAGGCCCGGGATTCCTCGCGGGGTGGACAGCCCGAATAGCCGTGGGCAATCCAGCTACCCCCATTTCAACGCAGAACGAGGCTTTCCTCAGCCTCTCAGCCAGCAACCTAGCTGCCTTGTATTCCTCAAAACTCAGCTCTGGGTTTTCAAAGATGTACTGGCTAACATTGCCAAGGTCCTCCTTTATTGCATCAAGGTAAGCGCATACCGCCGCCTTGCATTCTTTTGCTTTGTTCATCCTTGCTCTAGGGTTCCCTCTCCAGCTCGAACGACAGGCAGTGTGGTCCTTCACCAGCGGCTGCAAAGGTCTCTATGGCCGGGTCATAAACCTCTAGGCCCCGCTCCCTAAGGACCTTATTGAGTCTGTTTCCCCGGAAAGAGAGAACCTTTTCATCTCCTAAGGCGAGCATGTTGATTTCATTCCTGTAGGCGTATTCGGCAGGAACCTTGATTAATTCCCAACCAAGGGCGTCAAGAATCCCAATGAAATATTCGGGGACCGCATCTTTGCATACAATGGCGAGCTTCTCCGCTACAGGGGAGAAGATCACATCCAGGTGGTTCCACTTGGAAAGAAATTCCACCACGAAGACTCGTTTGCCGTATTCGGACAGGATTTCCTTCGCGTTCTCATAGCCCGCGTATGTACTGCGGTTGCCGTTTCCCACAATCAGGGTGTTTTCATCCAGCCAGAAACAATCGCCTCCTTCTAAACACCCACGAGTGATCTGCTTGGGCAGGATCGTCTCACCTAGTTCCTCCAACGTTTCCTTAGCCATGATCTCCTCGCCCTTGCGTTCGGAATAGCGAAAACGACCGATCAGCACCCCATGTGGGGTATTCACACCGAAGTCTCGAGTGCTTGCCTGCCAAGGCAACTTCGGGGAAAGCTTGACCCAGCTGATCTCGATTCCCAATTGCTCAAACACGTCGACGAACTCCTCATGCTCCTTGAGCCACGTCTTCTGGTCAATCTTTATCCCTCTGTCATAAAGATCACGAGCGATGTCGCTTAAGGGTAGAATTTGGTAGTAGGTCGGCTTCCCAAGCAGAACGCGCTTCAGTCTGCCTGTTGAGTTGTGGACACAAGTTTTCCTTTCCATGTTTACCTCCTTAATATGGTTATTTTACTACTCGTATGTCGTTCTATGCAGCTCCTCATTTAGCTACCGAACCTCCTGACCAGGGATTGCAAGTTTTTCCGAGAGAATATCGAGTAGTTGCGCCAAGCCAGTTGTAAGCATTAGATAGATAAACGCAGTGATCAGGAAAGCGTCAAAAAATCTAAAAGTTGTATACCCGATCATCTGGGCACGGGCCATTAACTCAGGTACACCGATTGCAAAAGCTATAGACGAATATTTCAACAGCAATACCGCTTCATTTGACCATGATGGAATTACAATTCTTAAAGCCTGAGGTAGTACAATATAAAAAATAGCCTGGATTTTACTCATGCCAAGTGCATAGGCAGCCTCCATCTGACCAGCTTTGACAGATCGAATAGCCGCTCTAAAGTATTCTGCTTGGTAAGCAGCGGTATTCATCCCGAGAGCCATACTAGCCGCAACGAGCGATGATAACTGAATACCGATGTTTGGGAGACCGAAATAAATGAAGAGCATTTGTACAAGCATTGGAGTGCCTCGGAAGAGCTCGATGTATCCGGTCGAAAAAGCGTAGACAATCCTGTTGCCATAAACTCGACCTAAAGCCAGTAATAACCCAAGAATAGTTCCTCCTAGCATACACCAAGCCCATAGCTGTAGAGTTACAGCTGTGCCCGCAAGTAAACTGGGCAATGAACTCTGTGCAAAATGAAAGAAATCAGTCACGTTCTTACCTCTTTCCCCTTCCCATACAGTTCTGTTATCTTTTGGAGGAATTCCTTCGTCCGGGGATGTTTTGGACTAACGAAGAGTTGTTGTGGAGGGCCTTGTTCCACAATCACTCCGTGTTCCATAAAGATAATTTCGTCAGCTACTGCCCGAGCAAACCCCATCTCATGCGACACGACGACCATGG
The DNA here is from genome assembly GCA_964546415.1 of uncultured Candidatus Saccharibacteria bacterium. Taxonomy (GTDB): domain Bacteria; phylum Patescibacteriota; class Minisyncoccia; order Minisyncoccales; family CAZJJV01; genus CAZJJV01. The sequence continues at coordinate 3,349 of CAZJJV010000010.1, read as the reverse complement.
TCATCCCTTCCTTAGCCAGGCTGATCATCACTGTAAGGACCTCGCCGATCAGTTCTGGGTCAAGGGCTGAAGTCGGCTCGTCAAACAGGATTAGTTTGGGATCCATTGCAAGAGCCCTGGCGATGGATACACGCTGCTGCTGCCCTCCAGAGAGCTGTGCTGGATAGGCGTTTGCTTTATCACGTAGCCCAACCCTTTCCAACTCCCTCATCGCTAGCTTGGTAGCGATGTCTTTTTTCAGCCCCTTCACCTTCACCAGGCCAATGCGCACGTTATCCAGCGCAGTCAAGTGAGAAAAGAGGTTAAAGTCTTGAAAGACAAAGCCTATTTGTGCCCGCAGCTTGTTGATCCTTGACTTGGTATGTGTAACCTCCACCCCTTCGAGCCAAACGCGTCCTTTATCAGGCGGGGTTAATCGATTGATGCAGCGAAGTAGCGTACTCTTCCCAGTTCCTGAAGGACCGATAATTACTTTCGTCTCTCCCTTCTGCACTGTGAATGAGACACCTTTCAAGACCTCTAGGTCTCCGTAAGTTTTGTGTATATCTTCAACTCTAAGTAAAAGCATTTAAGGTCACATCCCTTTTTCTCTTCTCTCGAAGCCAGGTATGGCAAATTTATCCTCCAGTCTATAAAGAACCACATTACCTGTCCGAACCAAGACCAAATACATTAATGCGCACACGCCGTAGACCACCAGTGCACCATTCCCATAGGTGTATGAAACGATGTATTTTGCCCGTCTAAGTAATTCGACCACTCCTATCGTGTAGGCAAGGGATGTATCCTTTAATTCTGAGGCGAACTCATTAGACCAGGCACCGATTGCAAGTCTCAATGCTTGCGGAAGAATAATGCACCAGATAGCTTTAAACCTCCCCATGCCTAGTGCTCGAGCAGCCAGCATCTGGCCCGATTGAATTGCTTCAATGGCTCCACGAAAAATCTGGGATTGATAAGCTGCGGATCTAAAACCTAAAGCCAAAGTCGCCGCGGTAAAAGGAGAAATATTATGAATCCCGTAAAAGAACAAGAAAAGTAAAACCACTGCCGGCACACCACGAAAGAACCGCTCAAACAGAACAGCTAGTAACGTAAGAAATCTGTTGCCGTAGACCCGCATTATCGCTATTGCCATTCCGACGAAGAAGCCAAGGCTTATGAACGCAAACAGAAGTTCCAAGGCTACTAATGCCCCTTGTAACAAGTATGGCAATTCTTCAAGTATTGTCCGATATATCATGATACGATGATCCTAGATATAGATGGCTAGGGGGGCGAAATAAGTCCCCCCTAGCCACCTCCAAGGTCAGTCTTCAAGTCCTGGTATGGGATGCTGATAGCTATCGACGTACCTTGGCATATATGTTGGAATCGGTAGAATTGTTGCACCTGGTATGTACTTATGGACTATTTCTGCCCATTTACCCGATTCGTACAGTTCCATTATCCCACGGTTCAATTTTGGTAACAACCCTTTTGGATCACCCTTTGCAACAGGAAGTGCATAGGGTTCAGGAGGATAAGCGTAAAATCTCGCCGCAATTCGGAGATTCGGATGCTCCGCAGCTAGCTTGTCTCCTGTATCAGAGTCAATAACAACAGAGTCCACCCGTCCAGCTTCAAGATCCGCTACAGCCATTACAGGGTCTTCGAACTCCTTAAGCTTTAGACCGAGTTTTGGAGCTAACTCGCGCTTGACCCACTCAAAGTCCGTCGACCCGCCCTGACCACCTACAGTAGCCCCACAACACAGAGCTGTGATGCCATTTAAGTCGGAATCCTTCCTAACTAGGACAACGCGGTTTATTTCCCACCATGGGATCGTGAAATCGAGAACTTTAGCTCTTTCCTCTGTTACCGAGACTGCCGTTACTACTAGATCAATCTTCCCAGCGGCAAGTGAGGGGATCAGTGATTGCCAAGGCATTTCTTGGAACCTCAAGTTAATCCCCTCAATCTTCGCAATCTCCCGAACTGCATCTACGGCTATCCCCTTGAACACACCTTTTTCCACCCATGCCCAGGGTGGAAAGGTTGCTTCTACACCGGCTATTACAACCTCTGAGTTCGAAAGTGCTGCAAAAGGAATGAAACACATTAACAGCACCAAACCACTCACAAACAATCCATTCCTTGCCATCCGTCACCTCCCACTGATAGATCAAGCCAATAAGATACTCCAGCTCCTCTAGGCATAGCTACTCATGTCTCACCCCCTTTCCGTCCAATTGTGTTGCACGGCCTCTTCCAGTGCAGACGCATCTTGTCCGCGGCAACCTTGCCGTCTCCAGCTTCCGATGCCGCCAAATTCGTATTGGAGAAGGCCCGCAGGAGAGGACGTTCCGAGCAATGAAATCGCCGGGATTCCGTCCAAAGTTGCTAATGTCAGGATTCGATGAGCTCGCGGAGGTAAACAGCTGCCAACCAGGGTAAAATCCTCCTTTATACCTTACCAGAACTCCTGGGCAATAGTCCACAGACATTTTGCCTGAGCTAGTCTTCTCGAACTTCACCCCTGAACGCCGCCTTGCCAGTCAATCTAGCTGTATGATAGCATTACAGCCACCAGGCGTCAAGCGATTTGGAGATCAAAAGGGAATGATGCGCAAGCGGAACAAGGAGAGTGATATGATCGACCTTACGGTGAACGAGGAGCAGCTGGAAAGGACGGCGAGGCGAGCCCGGGAGCGGGGGATCATCGTGCCCACGTTCAAACAGATGCGGGATCCCTCGCTGGTCCCAGAGAAGATCAAAAAGCGTCTGAAGGAGATCGGCCTATGGGACCTCCATTCCCTGAACCTTTTCCGCATCACCTGGAAGAACGAGCCAGTCCCCAAAGGGGGCCTGTACGGGGGGGTCAACTACCTGGAGCTCCCAGAGGAGCTCACCGGGGTCCCGGCCCGGATCTTCGGACTGGTGGGAAAATGGTTCCCCACCGGCTCCCATAAGGTGGGGGCCACCTTCGGGTGCCTCGCCCCGCGCCTTGTCACGGGCCAGTTTGACCCCACCTTCCACAAGGCAGTATGGCCCTCCACCGGCAACTACTGCCGCGGCGGAGCGTATGTTGCTAATCTCCTTGCTTGTGAGTCCATCGCCATCCTCCCGGAGGAGATGTCCCGGGAGCGGTTCGAGTGGCTGTCCCGGGTGGCAGGAGAGGTGATCGCCACCCCGGGCTGCGAATCAAACGTGTGGGAGATCTTCCAAAAGTGCAAAGAGCTCCAGGCAACCCGGGACAACATCATGATCTTTAACCAGTTCGATGAATTCGGGAACCACCTGTGGCACTACGCGGTGACCGGCCCGGCCATGGAGGAGGTGCTCCAAAGTGAGCTCGAAGAGGGCCAGA
>CAZJJV010000009.1:0-15442 GCA_964546415.1 uncultured Candidatus Saccharibacteria bacterium | reverse complement strand
AATAATTCGACACCTGTCGTATTTGTAAGAAAAGGAGGTTAAGATTTAGGGCGTGGACATCTTAAAGAACTTAAGTTTAACGAAAGAAGGTAACGTTAAATCTTTAAAAATTTGTAATTTAAAGAGGAGGCTTTTTGCCTCCTCATATCTACTTTAATTTAAAAGTAACTGTAACCGTAAAGATGACCCCACGGGGTCGTCCGTTGATAATCATTGGCTCATAAATCCATTGCCGAACAGCATCAATAGCTGCCTGATCAAGCAAAGGAACAGAGCGGAGAACCTTTATGTTTTTGACGCGACCATAAACATCAGTGGTGCACTCGAGAATAACTACTCCTTCCACCCTGGCTTGGCGGGCAATTTCAGGATAAACAGGGGGAACCTTTTTTATTAGTTTTGGCGGCTTTATCTCTCCAACAGCCCGAACCGGAGAAAGCGTTTCTTGCTCTCCTATTAATCCTCCTATTACTCCGCCAACTACGCCACCCAAGACTCCGCCAATTACTCCGCCTTCAACTCCGCCTTCAACTCCGCCTTCTATGCCGATATCGGTTAATTCTTCTTCAGCAATTTCTTCGGGAATTTCCACCGGAGCCACCAGTTGACCTGGTTTAACAGTTGCCTTAACCTGAACCGGTTTTATCCTTGTTTTTGATCTTGACCTTGACCTTTTTTTAGCGGGAGGCGGTGGTGGTGGAGGAGGAGGGGGCGGAGGAGCAAGAAAAGCAGCAGTCACCTCTATTTTCGGAGGAGAAGGTTCAGTCAAAAGAGGAAAAATTATTAACCCAACAATCGCAATTATGTGGATCGCAATAGCCCCAGGAAAAACAAGAAGTTTTCTTGTTTTCAACCCCTCTTTTGGGATAAAGCTTTCTTTGAATAAACCTCTTTTTTCCATTCTTTACCTCCTTTATTCAGTTTTTAAACTAATTTTCTGTTTTTATTTTATAGCATTCTTACTCTTTAAGTCAAGTCTCAAAAGGGGTTGATATTTTTAAATTGTAACTTGACCGTTTTGGATCTTTTTAGTAAAATGAATTTATAAAAATTTAAAAAGGGGGTAAGAAATGAAAGAAAAAAAATTGGTGTTAGGAGAAATAAGGGTAGGATCTAAAAGTTGGATTTCCTCAGAAAGTACGCTAAAGCAATTGCAACGAATAGAGGTTTTAATAAGAGAAGCAAAATACCGGGTGCGCGAAGGCAATACCACAAAAGAAATCAGGAGATTGCTCGTTTATGTCTACATTCTCTTAAAACATGTTTTGGAAAGTGAAAACTTTTCTTTTTTGAGCTTCCCCGCTTGTTTTAAAAAGGAGGAAACAGTACAAAACAGTTTTTAGGCGGTGCCCAAGGCACTGCCTTTTTCATGAATATATTTCGTGTATTCTCATTTAATAAAATTTCTGGCCCCAATCTGGCCAAACCTAATTTCCAAGCCAAACCCTATAAACTAAAGCCCGGTAGCGATTACAGTTAATCTTAACTCTTCTTTTTTAATGGTTTTATCTTGAAAAGCGCCAAAAATGATTTTTGCTTCAGGGTTTACCTCTTGAGTTAAAAGTTTGGCTATTTCTTCTATATCAGAAAGGCTAATATCTCTACCCCCAGAAACATTAAATAAAATGGCTTTAGCACCTTTGTAGGGAATATCCAAAAGGGGAGAATGAATGGCTGACCAAACGGCTTTTTCTACTCGCTTTTCTCCCTCCCCTCTTCCTACTCCAATTATGGCTCTGCCAGCGTTTTTCATAATTGCTTTAATATCTGCAAAATCTACATTAATTAAGCCCGGTGTTAAAATCAGATCAGAAATAGCCTGAACTGCTTTGGTTAAAATTTCATCACAAAAGGAAAAAGCCGAAACCACAGAGGTTTGAGGAGGTAAAATTTCTAATAGTTTATCATTTTGGATTACAATTAAGGTATCTACAATACCATTCAATTTTTTAATTCCTTTTTCGGCTACTCCTTTCCGAAAAGCGCCCTCAAAAGAAAAAGGTTTAGTAACCACTCCAATGGTTAAAATCCCAAGGTTTTTGCTAATTTCAGCTACCACTGGCGTAGCCCCTGTGCCACAACCCCCTCCCATTCCACAAGTAATAAAAATCATATCCGCTCCTCGAAGAGCCTGAGTAATTTCTTCTTTTTGCTCTAAAGCAGCCCTTTTGCCTATTTCCGGATTCATTCCGGTTCCCAATCCTTTGGTCAACTCTTTCCCAATCTGAATTTTTAAATGAGCCCGGCACCTTTTAAGATCTTGGAGATCAGCATTTATTGCGATTAACTCAATTCCTGCAATTTTTAGTTTTGCTAATCGAGAAATAGTGTTTCCTCCTGAACCTCCTATCCCTATTACTTTAATTTTAGTTTTGTTTTGGGTCACGGAATAAAAATTTTAAAGAATTTTTTTAGTTTATTAATAAAACCTTTACCAAAAGAGGGGCCCTTTTCTTTTTCTAAATCCTCTCCACTCAACACTAATCCCCACACAGTAGCCAAACTGGGTTCAGAAAGTTCTCTTCTTTGAACCGGTTTTCCAATTTTCACAGGCAACTTAAACTCTCTTTTAGCTAGCTCCACAATTTTGGGTAATTTAGCACACCCGCCAGTTAAAACCACTCCGCTGGGTAAAGATTTTTCTTTTCCGATTTTTTTTAATTCTTTGTTGATTTCTTTAAAAATTTGGGAAACCCTGGCTTCGATAATTTTAACTAATTGCTTTTTAGAAAACACCAAAGGCTCTTCCTCGCCAACATCAATCTTCTCTCTTTTGTTAGATCCCTGAAAAACACAAAAACCGTACTCAATTTTTATTCTTTCAGCAATTTCTATATCGGTTTTCAAGCCAATAGCGAGATCGTTGGTAATATTATTGGCTCCAATTGGCAAAACTGCTAAATGAATCAAGTCACCTTCCTCATAAACTGCCAAATCGGTGGTGCCGGCCCCGATATCTAAAAGAGCCACGCCTAATTCTTTTTGTTGGGGGGTTAAAACCCCTTGGGCTGAAGCTACCGCCGAGGGAACCATTCCCAAAATTTCTAAATCAGCATTTAAAACAGCTTGACTAAGATTGTTTAGATAAGGAGAAAAGCCTCCGACCGCCAAAATTTCAGCCTCTAACCTCACCCCCTTAAGACCTACCGGATCTTTTATTCCCCCCTCTCCGTCCACAATAAACTCTTTTGGTAGAGTAAAAAAGACTTCTTTGTTGGAAGGCAAAGAAAAAATTTGGGCTGCCTGTAAAACCCTGCTTACATCTTCTTCAGAAATTCTTTGATCTGCCCGAGAAACCGAGATCACTCCCCGCGAAGGAAAAGAAAATAAATGGCTTCCTCCTACATTTACATAAACCCCTTCAATTTTTTGGCCGATTTCTTTTTTAATTTTAGAAAAAATCTCTGCTAAAATCTGAGAAACTAAATCTACCTCCACCACCACCCCCCTTCTTACCCCCCGGCTTTTTTCTTGAATCTGAAAAATAGGTTTTAATCCCTGAGGGGTTTCTTGGGCTACCAACACTTTTATATGGTTGGTTCCTATATCTAATCCAGAAATTAAATGATTAGAAGCCATAATATTATTTAAACAATTCTTTTAGATATTTTTCTTGTTTTTTAAACATTTTTTCTGCTCCTTTTTTATTTTTCTCATGGTCATATCCCAAAAGATGTAACACTCCATGAACTAAAACCCGGGCCAGTTCTCTTTTAAAAGAGGTGTGAAATTTTTTGGCATTCTCCTTAACCCTTCTCGGACAAATTATTATTTCTCCCAAACTTTGAAATTCTGGGATATTCTTAAATAAGGCTTCTTTTGGCTGAGGAAAGGCCAATACATCAGTGACCCTATTTTCCCCTCGATATTTTTTGTTAAGAAGCCTAATCCTTTTTTCTCCTGCCAAAATCAGTAAAATTTCTTTCTTTTTTTCTTTCTCTTTCTTTAAGACCCTTTCAATAATTTTTATCAAAAAGTTTTTGTTGATCCTTTGATGGCTGAAATTTATAATTTCAATCATAATGAAGATAACTCTTCTCTTACGATCTTGCTTACTATTTCTCCCTCTGCCCTTCCCTTTATTTTAGGCATAATTTCGCCCATTACCCTACCCATATCCTTTAGGCTTTTTGCACTCAATCTTTGAATTGTTTCTTTAACCAATTTTTTGATTTCTTCTTCAGATAATTGTTCTGGTAAATATCTTTTTAAGATCTCAATTTCTTTTTTCTCTTTTTCCACCAAATCTTCTCTTTTTCCTTTTTCAAACTCCAAAACAGCCTCTTTTCTTTTTTTGACTTCAGAGGCAATTAAAGAAACCAGCTCCTCGTCGGTCAGTTGAGATTCTTTTTCCAACTCTCCTAAAGCCAATTCTGGGTTTTCTTTGCTTTTTTGCTGTCTTTTTTCTTTTTCTTTATTGACTATCTCAGCCTTCAAAACCCTTAAAACAGAAACTTCTTCTTCGTTTTTTTCTTTTAAGGCTTTTTGAAAATCTTCTTCAATTTTCTCTTTTAACATAAACTTGGTTTAAATTTTGCCCAACTTCTTTAATTTTTTATATTTTTCCCGCATCTCTTCTCTCCTCAAGGCAGTTCTTTTCTTCATCTCTTCTGATTTTTCTCTTACCTTAAACTGAATATTGCGAGCTCTTAACAAAATCCCGCTTTTTTGAACCGCTTTTTTGAACCGACGAATAAGGCTGGTGGTAGTTTCGTTTGGTTTTTTTCTAACCTCTAATGGCATATTTATTCAAAGGGCAACCTTTTGCCCCCCATTAAATGTAAGTGAAGGTGGGGAATGGTTTGACCTGCCTCTCTTCCTACATTAAAAATCAAACGATAACCCCTCTCAGCAAGCCCTTGTTCTTTGGCTATTTTTTTAGCCAAAAAAAGCATATCTCCTATTATTTCTTTATCTGATTCTTCTGTCTCGGCAAACGAAGGAATGTGTTTCTTGGGAATTATCAAAATATGAATTGGGGCCTTAGGATTAATATCTTTAAAGGCTAAAAAACGCTCATCTTCATAGAGAATATCAGAGGGCAGTTCTTTTTTCACAATTTTGCAAAAAACACACTCCATAGATTTATTTAAGTTTTTTAAGAAGTTTTTGGACTTCCTTTATCACCTTTTCCAGTTTTACTGTCTTTTGTTTGCCTGTTTCCATATCTCTGATAATTATCTCTTCTTTTAAGGCCTCTTGTTGCCCTAAAATTAAGGCATATCTCGCTCCTAACCTATCAGCAATTTTTAATTGAGCCTTTAAAGAGTCGCGGCTCAAAGATTCAGAGACCGGAATTTTGTTTTTTCTAAATTCTTCGATCAACCTTAGGGCTTTTCTTTTTGCTAATCTTCCCAACTGAGCCAAAAATATTTTAGGCAAAGAAGGCTCTTTTAGGCGAGCTCCCCTTTGTTTCATTAAATAGATCACCCTTTCCACCCCAAAGGCTGCCCCACAACCTGCTACTTCTTTTCCTCCTAAAAATTTTATCAAATTATCGTATCTACCACCACCCCCCAAAGCACCTATCTCTTTTCCTTCTTTAGAATCTTCAAAAATTTCAAAAACGGTTTTTGTATAATAGTCCAAGCCTCTCACCAAATAAGGATTGAGATGATAAGGCAATCCTAGTTCATCTAAAAACTCCAAAACCTCTTTAAAGTGATTTTTGCATTCCTGGCATAAATGATCGATAATTTGAGGAGCCCCAGCTATAATTCTTTGACATTTCTCTTCTTTGCAATCCAAAACCCTCAAGGGATTCACCTTAATTCTTCTTCGGCAATTGGAGCACAAAACCATTGCTCTTGATTTTAAATAATTTACTAAAAGTTTTTTATAATAAGGACGGCACTGACTATCTCCGATACTATTTATTTCAATAACCAAATTCTTTGCTTTTAATTCTTGAAATATATTGTAAAAAATCTGAATAATTTGGGCGTCAATGGCTGGACTTTTTTCTCCTAAAACCTCAAAGCCAGCCTGCCAAAATTGCCTAAATCTGCCTGCCTGGGGGTGTTCGTAACGAAAGAAGGGGCCAAAATACCATAATTTTACTGGTTGGGGTAAATTTTGGAATCCATGCTGGATAAAAGCCCTAGCGATAGGAGCAGTTCCTTCAGGGCGTAAAGCCAAATAATCTCCTCCTTTTGTTCTTAAAGTAAACATCTGCTTTTCCACAATATCGGTAGCCAACCCCACCCCGCGGGAAAAAAGTTCTAGATTTTCCAAAATGGGGGTTTCAATTCTTTTAAAATGATAGAAGTCGGCCATCTTTTGACAAACATCTAAGATTTTTTGGTAGTACTTTTGATCCTCTGGTAAAATATCGTGCATCCCGGTTGGTGTTTGGATTTTTGATCTTCTCATATTGGTCTTTAAAACTGATAAAAGGGAGCGCTAAATTTGGCTAAGGCGTCTAATGGCCAAGCCCTTATTATTGCTCTGCCAATAATATTTTTTCGAGGAAGGGGCCCCCAGGTCCGAGAATCAGCCGAAGCAATTCTGTTGTCTCCCAAAACAAAATATTCATTTTCTCTTAAAACCATCTCTATCTCGCCTGGGGTTTCGGTGCCAGGCGGCAAATAGGTAGATTCATTTAATGGTTTTCCATTGATGTAAACCTTTCCATTTCTAATTTCTACCTTTTCCCCAGGTAAACCAATAATTCTTTTAATGTAGCGATGAGATGGATTAAAGGGATACTTAAAAACAATTACTTCTCCTCTGACCGGTTCTCTAAATCTATAAGTAATCTCATCAACAATTAAGTAGTCACCACTGACAACTCCCGGCTCCATTGATTGGCCCTTTACGATAAAAGGCTGAAAAAGAAAATAACGAATTGGCATTACAATTAATAACGCCAAAAGAATAATTTTTATGGTTTCCAAAATAGGAGATAAATATTCTCGCAACATAATTTTATAAGACAATTTTAGCACAAAATTGCCCTATTTGGCAAGTAAAGATATAATAAAAACGAATATGGTTTTAATTGTTGGTTTAGGAAACCCAGAGAAAAAATATCAAAACACTAGACACAACCTGGGATTCAAGGTAATAGAAGGGTTTCAAAGAAAAAACCATTTTTTATGTTTTAAAGAAAAGAAAAAGTGCTTAAGTGAAATTTCTGAAGGTATCTTAAACAACAAAAAAATTATTTTAGCCAAACCCCAAACCTTTATGAATAATTCTGGAAAAGCAGTGAGGCTTTTGGTAAAAGAATATCTTAAAAAAGAAAAACAAAAACTTAAAAACCTCTGGGTGGTTCACGACGATTTAGATCTTCCTTTGGGAAAAATAAAAATTTCTTTTGGAAGAGGTTCTGCTGGCCACAAAGGGGTTCAATCGATTATCAATGAATTAAAAACCAAAAACTTTGTAAGGTTCAGATTAGGAATTTCACCTCTTTTTTCAAAAAAGAAAAAGGAAGAAAAATTTGTTTTAGAAAATTTTAAAAAAAGCGAAGAAAAAATAGTCCAAAAAATGGTTGAGAAAACAATTATAGCAATAGAGTTTTGTTTAAAAGAAGACATAGAGAAAGGAATGCAAAAGTTTAATAAATAAAAAGTCGAGGTGGGAGGACTACACCTCGACTTAAAGAAATTTTAAAGAATTTTTTTTGCCACAATGAAGTTCCTCTGCTTCAAGACACTCACCACAGATCCTACAATCAATTCCGTGATGGTTTCTGGTTGATATTTAAAGAAAACCATTTTTCTTAAACCATCTTTCAGTTCTTTTTTTAGTCTTTTACAATATCTTGGAGAGGTTAAATAATCTATTACCTCTCCCTCGATATTTTTATCAAGCTTAAGTTTCATTTTCTCCTCCTTTTTGGTTTTGCCCTCCAGTTTACCTGTAAGCGTTGGGAGTCTACAGGATAAACCCTCAACTCCCAACCTCGGGCGCCCAGCTTAAGGAGGATCACTGGGTTTGTCCCCCTCTTTGGCCAAATTAGCCAAAAAGGGGCAAGCCGCTTACAGGCAGGCTGGAGGGCAAAATTATTTTCAAGAACTCTTTTCAATTATAACCCTGTCTTTAATTTTTGTCAAGGGTATTATAGACAAAGCAAAATCGTGTGTTAAAGTTTAAAGGAAGGGTGATTTCAGTAAAAAGAGATTTTATTGATAGGGTTTTAATTGTAGCAATCATCCCCTATTTTTTGGAAAAGGGGAATCTTTGGTTTGAAGAAAACTTAGAAAAAATTTTAGAAGCCAGGAAAACCCAATCTTTTTGGGAAGACAATACCCTATTTTTAGAAAGGGGTCAAACATACCATTTATCTTCTTTTTTAAGAAAATTAGATGAGTTAGGATACGAAAGGGTTTGGCAGGTAACAGAGCCGGGCGAGTTTTCTCAAAGAGGAGGTATTATAGAGGTTTTTCCTATCAATTTAAACTTTGCCATTCGCCTTGAATTCTTGGGAAATAGAATAGAAAGTATTGAAAGGTTAGAGGTTAAAATAAAAGATGAAAAGATATTTAAAAACATCTTAAAAAAGAGGTTAAGGTCTCAAAGGGTTTATTCTGATTTGACAGGACTGAAACCAGGGGATTATTTGGTTCACCTAGATCATGGAATAGGAAGATTTATTAGGTTGGTTAGCCTTTTTTACAAAGGAAGGCCTATTAAATATTATTTGTTAGAATATGCTCAGGGCGCTAAACTTTATGTTCCTTTAGGCCTAGAAAGAAAATTGTCGCGATATATTGGATTTAAGAAACCCGCTCTCTCAAAATTAGGAAGTTTGGGTTGGCAAAAAACCAAAAGAAAAATAAAAAAAGAGGCAGAGAGGTTGGCTAAAGAGCTTTTAGAAATTTACGCCAAAAGAGAAATAAGCCTTCGCCCCCCTTACTTACCAGATAATGAAATAGACAAAATATTATCTTTTACCTTTCCTTTTGAAGAAACCCCTGATCAGATAAAAGCTATTGAAGATATTAAAAAAGATTTAGAAAAAGACAAGCCCATGGATAGGATTTTATGTGGTGATGTGGGTTTTGGAAAAACAGAAATAGCCTTGAGGGCAATGGTTAAGGCAGTGAACTCTGGTTTTCAAGCGGCAATGATTTGTCCTACCACCATTTTGGCCAATCAACATTTTCAAACCTTTAAAAAGAGATTAAAAAACCTTCCCATCAAAATAGCCCTTCTTACCAGATTGCAAACCAAAAAAGAGCAAGAAAAAATTGTAAAACAAGTAAAAAAGGGAGAGGTTGATATCGTGGTTGGAACCCATCGGTTGCTTTCTAAAGATCTTCAAGATTGGCTAAAGCCTTATTTTCAAGAGAAAAGAAAGGGATTGGGGCTTTTGGTAATTGACGATGAACAAAAGTTTGGAGTAAGACAAAAAGAAAAATTTAAAAAACTTAGGCCTTCTTTAGACATTCTTTCTCTTTCTGCCACCCCCATTCCCCGAACCCTTTATATGGCCCTCTCTTCTTTAAAAGATGTTTCTTTTATTCAAACCCCGCCCACTGGTAGACTACCTATTAAAACCCTTGTTTTACCCTTTTCTGAAAAAGTAATAAAAGAAGCCATTGAAAAAGAATTAAGGAGAGGAGGGCAGGTTTATTATTTGCACAACCGAATAGAAACCATTGAGGCAACAAGAAAATTTCTCAAAACATTGGTTCCTCGGGCCTCTTTTGGAATCGCCCACGGAAAATTAAAAGAAAAAGACCTAATAAAAACAATAAGCGATTTTCAAAACAAAAAAGTGGATGTTTTGATCGCCACCACTATTATCGAAAACGGGCTAGATCTTCCCAATGTGAATACTCTGATTGTGGCTGATGCCACCAAATTAGGCCTCTCTCAGGCTTATCAAATTAGAGGAAGAATTGGTAGATCCCATCTTCAGGGTTTTGCTTATTTTCTTTACGGCCATCGATTAAAAGAAAAAGCAAAACTGAGATTAAGGGCTCTTAAAGAAGCAGAACGGTTGGGCTCTGGTTATCAAATAGCCTTAAGGGATTTAGAGATTAGAGGGGCGGGAAACATTTTAGGAAAAGAACAATCGGGAAATATAAACAAGGTAGGTTTAAATTTGTATTGCCAAATGCTCACTGAAGCAGTTGAGAAATTAAAAAGAAAGTGGTAAATTGAAAAAATGTTTAAAAAAGAAATCAAAAAAATTACTCTTGAAGATAAAAATTATCCTCCCCTTTTAAAAAAAATAAAAAATCCACCCAAGACTCTTTATTATTTGGGAAAATTAGAAAAAAAAGAGAATTGTTTGGCTGTGGTCGGCACCAGAAAATGTTCTTCTTATGGAAAAGAGGTGACATCAGAATTGGTTAGTGAGCTTTCTGAGGCTGGCTTAACTATTGTTTCTGGTTTAGCGCCAGGAATTGATACCTTAGCCCACCAAACCTGCCTAAAAACAAAGGGGGAAACCATTGCTGTTTTAGGCACGGGTTTGGACGAAAAATCTATCTACCCCAAATCTAATCTTTTATTAGCCAAAAAAATTTTAGAAGAAAGAGGAGCCCTAATTTCAGAATATCCCCCAGGAACCCGAGGAACCCATTTTACCTTTCCTCAAAGAAATCGAATTATCTCTGGATTAAGTTTGGGAGTGGTGGTTGTTGAAGCCAAAGAGAAAAGTGGAGCCTTAATTACTGCTAATTTTGCCTTCTCTCAAAAGAGAAAGGTTTTCGCTGTCCCAGGTTCTATTTATTCTTCCAATTCTCGAGGTTGTCATCTTTTAATTAAAAAAGGGGCGAAACTAATAGAGAAAGCTGAAGATATTTTAAAAGAACTCAATTTTCAATTTTCAAAACCAAAAAAACCTTCTTTTGGTAGAAAACCTGAAGAGGTTTTAATCTTGGAATCGCTAAAAGAGGGGGCACTCCACATAAACAAGATTATTGAAAAAACCGGACTACCAGCCCCCAAGGTAGCCTCTCTTTTAGGCGTTCTAGAGATCAAGGGTATAATAAATAATTTAGGAGGAAACATTTATGCCATTAGTCATCGTTGAGTCGCCGGCAAAATCAAAAACTATTAAAAAATTTTTGGGGCCGAAATTTAAGGTGCTTTCTTCTTTTGGACATATCAGAGATTTGCCAGAAAATGAATTTGGAGTGGATGTAAAAAACAACTACCAACCAAAATATGTGGTTTTAGATAAGGCTAAAAAAACCATTAATCTTTTAAAAAAAGAGGTGAAAAAAACAGACCTTTGTTATCTGGCTACTGATCCTGACCGGGAAGGAGAAGCCATTGCTTGGCATCTAATTTTCTTGCTTGGACTGAATGGGGAAAAACCTTACCAAAGAATTGTTTTCCATGAAATCACCAAAGAAGCCATTAAAAAGGCCCTCTCTCAACCAAGAAAAATTGATATGAACCTGGTGAACGCCCAACAGGCCAGGAGAATTTTAGATAGAATTGTAGGATACAAACTATCGCCCTTTTTGTGGAAAAAGGTCATTAGGGGATTGTCAGCCGGAAGAGTCCAATCAGTGGCCGTAAGACTGGTTGTTGAAAGAGAAAAAGAAATTGAAGGGTTTGCCCCCCAAGAATACTGGAATATTGTTGCCACTCTAATGAAAAACAAAGGAGCGACAGAGAGCAAAAAGGAAGAATTTGAAGCCATTCTAATAAAAAAAGATGGTAAAAATATTCCTAAATTGGGGATCAGAACAAAAAAAGAAGCCGAAGAAATTATTAAGGATTTAAAAGATGCTCAATACAGGGTAGAAAAAATTGAGAAAAAAAATATAAAACGCAATCCCCTTCCCCCTTTTATAACTTCTACTCTCCAGCAAGAAGTTTGGCAAAGGTTTAAACTTCCAGCCAAATTTACAATGCAAATTGCCCAACAGCTTTATGAGGCAGGATTGATTACCTATCATCGAACAGATTCCTTAAATCTTTCTGATTTGGCTCTGGCTAGTGCCAAAAAATTCATTAGAGAAAATTTTGGGCCAGATTATTATCAATTTAGGAAATTTAAAACCAAATCAAAGGTGGCCCAAGAAGCCCATGAAGCCATCAGGCCCACCTTTGTCGAAAATACCCCAGAAAAGATATCCCAAAAACTAAACAAAAATCAATTGAGGATTTATGATTTAATTTGGCGGAGATTTGTGGCCTGCCAAATGAAGCCAAGTATTTTGGAAGTCCTAAGGGTAGAAATTTCAGCCAAAAATTACAGTTTTCAAGCCAAAAGTCAAAACCTTGAATTTGAAGGATTTTTAAAAATTTGGCCCAGCAAATTCAAAGAAGAAAAACTTCCTCCATTAAAAGAAGGAGAAGTCTTAAAACTGTTAAAATTAACTCCCTCCCAACACTTTACCCAACCCCCCCCTAGATATACTGAAGCCAGTTTAATTAAAGAGTTAGAAAAATATGGGATTGGTAGGCCATCTACCTATGCCACCATTCTAAGCATTATCCAAGAAAGAAATTATGTAAAAAAAGATGAAAAAAAATGCTTCCGGCCTACCCAAATCGGAAAAATAGTTAACGAAATTCTAGTAAAACATTTTCCTGAGATCGTAGATATTGGCTTCACCGCTAAAATGGAGGAGGATTTAGATAAGGTTGCCCAAGGTAAAAAAAACTGGATTGAGGTTTTAGATAAGTTTTATAAACCCTTTGAAAAACATCTAAAGCAAAAATATCAAGAGGTTTCCAAAAAAAATTTGGTTGAAAAAACAGAAAAAACCTGCCCTCGCTGTGGGGCTCCCTTAGTAATTCGTCTAGGTAGGTTTGGTAAATTTTATGCTTGTTCAAGGTATCCCCGATGTGATTATACCCATCCCTTAGAAGAAAACAAACTGGGAATTTTGTGTCCCAAATGTTCTAAGGGCGAAATTATTAAAAAAAGAACAAAAAAGGGGAAAATCTTTTATGCCTGCTCTCTTTGGCCAAAATGTGATTTTGCTACATGGGAAAAACCTATTAACAAAAAGTGCCCAAAATGTGGCTCTCTCTTGGTAGAAACAAAAAGAGGAATTCAAAAATGTTCAAATAAAGAATGCGACTTTAAACAAAAAATTTAGTGTCTAAATTAAAGCAATTTGAGTTTGAAAATTTCCAAAATCTTGCTAAAATAAGGCTGGGCCGGGATGCTGGAACTGGAAGACAGGCACGGCTCAAAACCGTGTGGGATTTTATCCCGTGTGGGTTCAAGTCCCACTCCCGGCACAGATATTAAAAAACCTTCTCCAAATTTATATAGGTAGGATTATCTTAAGCTTTTTGAAAGTTTTGAAAAAATAAGATCTACTATTTTGGCTACCAAAATCCCGATAAAAATTCCTATTAAAACATCGGAAGGCCAGTGCACACCAACAAACACCCTAGCCAAACAAATTAAAAGGCTGGCGAAAAAAAAGAATATGCCAGTTTTTTTGTCGTAAAGGTAAACTATGGTAGAAAGGGCAAAATAAAAAGCGGCATGGCCAGAAGGAAAGGCAGGTTTTTGAAAATCAAAGTTTTCCAAAAGCAAATTGGCTTTTTCTAGCAAAAAAGGTCTAGGTCTTTGCCAAAAAAATCTAATAAGTTCCACTAATCCAAAACGAGCCAAAAGGGCAGAAAGAAAACCTTTAATTATAATCTGGAAATATTTTTTTCTATTTTTTATCAAGAAAATAAGTAAAAGCAAAATTAAAAAATACTCAAAATATTGAGCCAAAAAGATCCCCAATTTGTCTAAAAAGAGAGATCTTTTAGCTAAATTATTGATTTGATAAAAAATAATTTCATCCATTAAACTCTTAAAATTTTAATTTCTTCTTTTGTAAAATCTAAAACCACCGAAGGCTTGCTTTTTGGCAGATTGCCTGCATCTAAAATTAGGTCGGGGGTTGTTTTTTGATCTTTGAATTGCTTGATTACCTCTTTTATTTTAGTGGTAGGAGCTTTGCCAGAAAGATTAGCCGAGGTTCCAGTCAGGGGACGGTTTGTCTGTCTTAAGAGTTTCTCAATTAAAAAATATTTGGGAATTCTTAAACCAATAGTTTTTTGGTCTACCCCATAAATCTTTTTTGCCCTTCTTTTTAAAACTACCGTTATTTTGCCTGGCCAAACCAAACTTAAAAACCCCTCTCTTTTTTTATCTATCTTGGCTAGTTTTTTGGCCATTTCAAGATCTTTTACAAAAATAGGAAGGGGGTTTTTAAGGGGTCTTTTTTTAATTCTAAATACCCTTTTTACTGCTTTTTCATTAGTGGCGTCAGCAATTAAACCATAAAGGGTATCTGTAGGCAAAACCAAAACCTTTCCTTTTTTTATTTCTTTGGTCAGTCTTTCAAGGATTTTGTTAAAATCTTTCTTTTTAAATTTTATAATCTCCATTTTATTTCTTTAGCCCCAAAAAGTTGCCAAAGTTAGGGTTTTTTAAAGGATATATTGTGGGATTTTCTTTTTGTTTTCTTCTTGAATAATATTCTTTGAAATTACAAAAGGTACAAATTTGGCAGTCCTCAATGTTTTCTTTTTTTATTCCCGCTTTTAAAAGTTTATCAATGGTTAGTTTGGTTAAATCAAAATAAAATTTTTTATCCTTGAAAACAAAATATTTTTTAAAAGAGGTGTTTTTAAGTTCTTCAAATATCTCTGAGCCTAAATAGTAATGACACCTTCTGATATGGGGGCCAATTCCTACCAAAATGCTCTCTGCCCTACTTTTAAAAATAGATTTCATTTCCAAGAGGCCATTTTCAATAATGCCTTTTAACAAAGATTTTCGAGAACCATGAAGAATGCCCACCACCTCTTTTTGGGGATCAAATAATAAAATAGGCAAGCAATCTCCGGTTAAGATAGAAAGAATCTGGCCCCCTACATTAGAGATTAATCCATCTACCCCTTTAATAATTTTCCCTGAGTCTTCTTTTTGACAAACATGAACCTTGTTCCCAAATACCTGCTCTGCCCAGACAATTTGTCCAAGAGAAATCTTGTAACCTAAAAAAGAAAAGAAGGCCTGAATATTTTTTGAATTTCCCTTTTTAATAGGCCCAAAAGAAGTATCAGAAATTCCTTGGATTAAATTCTCTCTTTTAAAAATATCGAATTGCCACATTCCTTATCTTCTTTTTTTAATTATTTTTTGAAACTTGTTGTAAAAAATACTCTTATCTTTAATATTCTCTGAAACAAAAGAGTGGGGCCCTATCCAGCAATCTCTACCAACCAATACGCCTGGCATCAAAGAAGTGTTTATCCCAATTTGGCTGCCTGCCCCCACAATCGCTCCTAATTTCTGAAGAGCGGTGGAGATTTTTTCTCCTTTTACCAAAACCCTAATTTCCTTTCCATCAAACCTTAAATTGGCCGAAATTGTTCCTGCCCCTATATTACATTCCTCTCCTAAGATTGAGTCGCCAATATAACTTAAATGGGAAATTTTGGTCCCGGCTCCAATAATAGAATTTTTTATTTCTACCCCATTTCCTATTTTACAATTATCTTCAAT
>CAZJJV010000008.1:0-18146 GCA_964546415.1 uncultured Candidatus Saccharibacteria bacterium | reverse complement strand
GAACAAATATTCCTCGGCTTTATGCTGCAGGTGATGTAACAGGAGGGGTAGCCCAAGTAGTAGTGGCTGCTTCTCAAGGTGCCATTGCAGCTCTCTCAGCCTATGAAGACCTTAAACTTAAAAGTTAGTATTGTTGAAAAAAACCTCCTTTTCTTTTATAATATAATAAAAAAATAAGAAGAAGAAAGAAATTAAAACTCCTCTCATTCAGGCATAAGAAAAAACACCCTATCTTAAATTTTCCCCTCCGACAATTCTTACAATATGACTTTGAAAATAAACTTGTTTTCTTTAGTACTTTTATTTCCGAAGGTATATATTTACCTATCCCCTAAATGCATGGGCTATTTGAGAAATTTGCGATTTCTTTAATTTATATAGAGAAATGTAATCTGCAATAAAGAAATATTATGGTATTTCTGCACTCTTGTGTAGAGATATTTTCAAAAGGGAGGTTGATTTATGAATGCTTTACAGAGGAAGGTGGCAATAGTAACGGGAGGAACGCGAGGGATAGGGTATGCTATTGTAAAAAGGTTAGTGGGAGATGGTTTTTTTGTTTATTTCACATATAACAGAAGTGAAGAATTGGCAAACAAAATAATGGAAGAATCAGGTGGAGATAACACAAAAGGTATAAAATGTCCTGTGGAAGATTTGCAGAAAGTTAAGCAGGTTGTGAGTGAGATAAAAGAAGAAAAAGGTCATATTGATTTGCTTGTAAATAACGCTGGTATAACAAAAGATAACTGGTTTGCATTAATGCCGATAGAAGATTTTAAAAAGGTGGTGGAAGTAAACCTTATAGGATATATAAACTTTGCACATGCTGTAATAAAAACAATGATTGCTCAGAAATCGGGTGTTATTATTAATATTTCTTCAATAGCTGGTATAATCGGTTCAGATGGCCAGACAAATTATTCAGCTGCAAAGGGGGGAATAATGGCCTTCACCAAATCTCTTGCCAAAGAAGTAGGGAAGTACAATATAAGAGTTGTTGCTGTAGCCCCAGGATTTATAGAAACAGAAATGTTTACTAAAATTCCTTTAAACCTTAGGAGGAAATATATTCAAAATGTTGCTTTACAGAGACCTGGAACGCCTGATGAAGTGGCTAATCTGGTTTCTTTTCTTGCTTCAGATAAGGCTTCATATATCACAGGTACTGTAATAAGAATTGATGGAGGTATGTAATGAAAAAGTTATCATTTACTTCAAAGGAAATTCAAAAGATGTTACCTCACAAATTTCCATTTCTTCTGCTTGACAAATGTTATGATATTGAGCCGGGAGTTAGAGGTATAGGAGTTAAAAATTTTACCATAAATGAGTGGTTTTTCCAGGGACATTTCCCAGCGAACCCTATTGTCCCTGGAGTTTTGATAATTGAGTCCCTGGCCCAGCTCACTGCTATTGTATATTTATCCAAGATTTTTGCACAGGATGAGATAGGTACCAATCAGAAAACTTTTTCAGAAGTGGATTTGGAAAAAGTTGCGGAAAAAGTGGGTTATTTGGTAAAAGTGGATGTAAAATTTGTCTCACCAGTTTCTCCTGGTGAGCAGATACTATTGCATGCAGAAATATTTAAGAAGGTAGGTTCTCTTTCTTATGTTAAAGTAATGGCAAAGGTTGGGAATAGACCAATTGCAGAAGGTAGGTTAATAGTATCTGAAAGGGAATAAGTTATAAAAGGGGGTAAATCTATGGGAATTGAGGAAGTAAAAAAATATATAGAAAAAAGGAAAAAGCTCTTACATGAAGTAAAAGAACTCATAATCGAGAGACTCGGTCTTGACCTCATACCCGAGGAAATTGATGATGACTCACCTCTGTTCGGAATGGGACTCGGCTTGGACTCTGTGGATGCCCTGGATCTTGTAGTGGGTGTTGAAGATAAGTTTGGTGTTCAAATAGGTGAAGGAGAATTGCTTGCATTCAGATCTGTTAATTCATTGGTAGATTATATTTTAAATAAAGAAGGAGGTAATGAAGATGGAACACAGGAATAAGGTTTACTGGGCTGCAAGAGAAAAAGCAATTATGTTTTATCCTAAATTTAGAATATATGAATTCCCTGAGGGGGAGGAAACCTTTCAGTGCTTATCAAATCTGGTTGCTGGAAGGGTGTTCTATTTAGAACCTAATAAAATGTTGCATTCTCTTATTCTTGATGAAGATGGTAAAATTGTTGACATTGTGTATGTAATGATGTTTGAAGATAAGTTCTGGTTGTTAACGTCTTATGATAATCCTAAGGTAAAATCGTACATAGAAAAAGTTATGTCCGGTGTAGAAATAACAGAATTGACAGATGAGTGGAAAATTGTAGGCATAGAGGGTCCATATTCGTGGAGAGTCGTGAAGAGTATAATTAGTTGGGATATTGTTGGTTTACCATATCTTCGCTTTCTAGAATCTCAAATAGGCGATAATGAAGTTGTTGTTACCAGATCTGGAATCACAGGTGAATATGGATATAGAATTTTTGTGAGAAAAGAAGCATTGGAACAGGCCTTACAAAAGATATCTGAATTTGAGGAATTTGATTTAGCGGAAGTAACTGAGGATATATATGATGAGATGTTCCACTTACTTTCAGCTGAGGTAAGATTCCCTACTTATGGGTATATGGTGGATAGTGGGGGTTCTCCTATAGCCTATGAATTGAGATGGATGATTGATTTTAGAAAAGAAAGCTATCTCGGGAAGGAAAAAATAGAAAAAATGAAATTTGAGTATGAAAAGAGGTTGGTTGGAATTGTTTGTGAAGAAAAGGATCTTTCCGAAGATGAGGTGAAAAATATTGTTCAGCATGGTAAAATTTATATAGAGGATCTACATGTTGGAGAGGTGAAGAAGTTTCTTTATTCTTTGAAACTCGGACGTTATATAGGTTTTGGATTGTTTAACAAAGAATGGGGATATGCCGGTATTTCTGAGTACTACATAAAAATTAATGACAGGAAAATAAATATGAAAACTGTATCAACACCTTTCTTTGTAACTGAAAGTAATAATGTAACTATAGAGTAATAATAAAAGATTAACACCTAACAAGAGAAATATGGGGGTGAATATGCATAATTTGGTGCATGTAACAGGTGTAGGTATTATTTCAGCAGCTGGAGTTAATCTCAATGAAGCTTGGGAAAGAATGAAAGAAGGGCAGACTTTTATTAATAGGATAAAGAGGTGGGATGTAACCGGTCTTTATACTCCCAATGCAGGAGAGATTTATCTCTCGGATGATGAAATATTGGGATTACTTTTAAATCCTCCTAGTTCACATCAAAAATTACCATGTGAAAGAGGGGAACTTCTCTTCCTTAAAGCACTGGAAGAGGCATTGTCTCGTGCTGAGCTTGATCCCGAAATACTTAAAGACAGGAAAGTAGGTATTTTTGTAGGTACTTCCCTTTCTGGGTTTACCCTGCTTGAAGAGGAGTACACCTCGTATCTCAAAAGTGGCTCAAAGTTGAAAATGAGGTCTATGCTGGTATTTCCTCTAAGTACAGTTGCTGATAGATTGGCCTATGAGTATGGAATTAAAGGGGTTCGGTATGTTTTTTCCACGGCCTGTTCTTCATCACTCCATTCTGTTTTTTGGGCGACAGAATTTTTGAGGACAGGGAAAATAGATATAGCTATCTGTGGGGGGACTGATCCTTTAAGCCTTATTTCGTTAGCAGGTTTTTCTTCTCTACGTTCACTTGCTCGGAATGCCTGTTCACCTTTCAGTGCTGAGGATCCCGGTCTGAGTATAGGAGAAGGAGCCGGAGTTTGTATATTGGAATCAGAAGATAGTATGAAGAGGAGAGGCTTTGATAGAAGCATATGTATAATAGGTGGATGCGGAGGTACAAGTGATGCCTATCATCCTACTGCTTCAGACCCAACTGGTAGAAGTATAGTAGAGTGTATTAAAAAAGCCACAGAACTACTTGAAATACATCCTGAAAGTAAAATATATATTACTGCTCATGGTACTGGTACTCCTCACAATGATATAGTGGAAACCAGGGCTATCAAACAAGCTTTTGCCAAGTATGACAATCTGAAGGTAAGTTCTTTGAAGTCGATGATTGGCCATACCCTTGGTGCTTCAGGTATTATAGAATTTGCATTTCTGGCAGATTCTATGAAGAAAGAGGAAATTTTACCTACTGCTAATTTCACCGAGCCAAGAAAGGGGTGTGACCTCGACTATGTACCCAATAAAGGGGAGAAATACAACGTAGAAATTGGGGTGAAGAATGCTTTTGCTTTTGGAGGAAATAATGTATCTGTTTCAGTTATAAAAGACAAGAATTTCCTCATCAAAGGTTTTTGTCAGACTCTGAATAATGAACCTATAGCAATTGTAGGGCTGGGACTTGTTACACCATGTGGAATAGGTGTTGAACCTTTCTTTAAAGCGATAGAAGAAGGAAAATCATTTATAAAAGACAAAGAACCAATATATGGTTTTATAAGAAATAATGCTAAGGCTACTAAAGCAGGAGAAGTTGACCATCACCTGATCAGGGAATTCTGTTCGAAACATTATATTAAAAATTTCAGAAAAATGGACAAAATATCCCGGTTAGCAATAGTAGCAGCTTTGTCAGCTATTAAGGATGCGGGAGTTAAAGTCACTTCGGCAAATGTTTTCAGGATAGGGCTTATTGGAGCCACCGGTACAGGTCCATTGGAGTCAATAGAAAAATTTTATACTGATATGATTCAGCAGGGAGTGGAAAAAGCCAGTGCAGAAGTTTTCTCCAATACAGTGGTAAATGCACATCTGGGTTATGTATCCATCGAGTTGAGAATTAAAGGCTATACCACAGTTATTGCTCAGGGTGGTTTATCAGATATTGCTGCCTTACAGCTGGCTGTTGAGTCATTAAGAAATGATATAGCTGATATAGTATTGGTAGGCGCGACTTCAGAGTATTCTACATCGTACCACAGGGCATTGGTAGATATAGGTCTACATTCTGATAATTTTAAGGTATATGATAAGAATAGTAACGGATACGTACCCGGTGAAGGCAGTGGGTTTATTGTTCTGGAAAAGCTGAATAAAGCAATCTCAGAAGGTAGAAAAATTTATGGAATAATCAGAGAAGTTCAGAGTTTCGGGGTACCTACATTCCCTGCAACTAACAGGTATACTGATAATCCTCTTATTAACTTATTCTCAAATGCAAATAAAGATTCAATGGCGCCAGAAGTAATTTATGCTACCGGCTCTGGAGTGAAGCAGAAGGATTATACCGAATTACAGGCTTTAGAGAGATTTTTCCCGGATGCACCTGTTACTACATTTACTGAATATACTGGAGTCATACCGGGATGTAGTGGTATAATTAACACTATACTGTGGTCGTATTCGAATGAGAAGAAAGTAGTATTCAACCTATTAAATACCACAAGTCCAATTTCTGAAAGCTTGGCTCTTAAGGAGCCTCTAAAGAGGGATATTAGTAAAGCTCTTGTGACAGAGATATCCGAAGGTGGAATGGCTGGATATATTTATCTTACAAAGGGGTAATATATGAACTGGATGAAAATAGAGATTTCCCCCAGGTTTTATGAAGTGGACAGTTACAACATTGTAAACAATATGTACTACCTCTCTTGGTTTGAAATGGGGAGGTTCTCAATTGCAGATAAAGCAGGATTGATAACTCCTCGGTTTATGGAAGAGAATCTTGCTTTCCTTGTTCTGGAGGCACACATTTATTACAAGAAACCTGTGACTTTCCTTGATAAAATAATTATTGAATCGGTTGTTTCTCCCCCCAAGGCTTCAAAATTAATTTTTCTGCATAGGATACGCATAAAGAAAGACAACAGTATCTCTGCAGAAGGAAAAACAATAGTTGTACTTACAAAGAAAAACAAGTTACTGATGAAAATGCCTGACTGGGTTGAACAAAGGATAATGGACTATATAAAAAATGTTCAAGGAGGTTTTAAAGAATGAAGAAGAAATTTCTTTTTCAATTCATTGTTCCTGTGGTAGCTATTACGTGTTTATACATAATTGGAGTACGTTTGATTATCAGCAAAGGGAATACAATAGAGAACAATTTGACTCCACTCAAACAGGTTGAGAGGATACTGTATAAAATATATGTAGGCAAATCAACATCTAAAGAATTTTCTTTATTGAAAAAGATTGTAAGAACCCATGAAGATGAAATATGTAATCTGGCATTAAAATTTGCACATTCTTATATTTCTAAAAATTTTAGTTCTTTTCTTACTTATTATAATTCCAAGCGAACTGAAGTGGATACACTACCTGATGCTCAATTAATGAAGGAAGTAGCTATTTTATTCAGTGGTAAGGATGGCAGTTACTCAGAATATAAGCCTCCTTTTGACCAGATTAAATTAAAAGTCAATCTTTATCTATACTATAAATTGGCAAAAGCTCTTACTCCTGATGTTGTAAAAAATAATGTGGAAATCTATTCTGTGCTTAAACGATTGGGGATATATTTCCATGATATGGATTATCTGGAACTGGCAGATGAAATATTCACTGTCCTTGAAAAGGCTGTGGCTGAGAAGGATGCTGAAGTTTGGAGTTGGCATGGAAGTGTACTTACAAAGTTTGCATTATATAAGTCGTCTCCTGTAGATAAAGTAGAATATGTGAAAAGAGGAGTTACACTTATTGATAAGGCGGTTATGATTGCACC
Source organism: uncultured Candidatus Saccharibacteria bacterium (assembly GCA_964546415.1). GTDB lineage: Bacteria > Patescibacteriota > Minisyncoccia > Minisyncoccales > CAZJJV01 > CAZJJV01. The sequence goes on along the minus strand of CAZJJV010000008.1, from coordinate 11,445 downwards.
CAATAATATGGTGGTGCGTTTGGTTAGAGTGTATAATTATACATCTCTACCCAAATTTTTTAAGAAGACACAAATAGCTTCAGAAGATGCTGATTTTTTAATTGATTGCTATTTTCATAATGTACTACTTGAGGTTATCAATGCACAGGGAGAAGTGGAGAAAGTGTACATATCCCAGGATATAATTCGAGAGATGCTTACATATCTTAAAAATAATAAAAATCTTTCCGAAGAGCAGAGAGTGAAATATTTGAATACGCTAGAAAAAGTTGATACAAACAGTGCAAGAGATTAAAGCAAGAAACAAGGAGCAGCGTTATGTGGCTAAGCATATTAATGCTTGGAATTACGTTAAGCCTGTTATTTTTCCTTCCTATAGAATTATTGTCTATCACGGGCTTATACCTATACGCCATTCTTTTACTGTGGAGAATATATAAAAAGCAAGTCATTTTGCTTGATATAATTGTTTTCTGTGTGTACCTTGCAGTAAGTGTAGGTTACTATATTTTGGGTTATAAAAATTTAATAATCTATATGGGTACAATATTCTATGCATCTTTGAGTATTTTTTGTATCTTAGGAGGAATCTTTAAAGTACCATTTACTGTAACCAATATCAAAAAGATGAGTAAAGAAGATCTCACTTATCATAGAGTACTTAGCGTAGTTATGGGTATTCTGTATATCCCTTCTCTGGTAACCTCTATAGTTTTGTTCCCCAAAGCCTCGTATATTTATTTGCCACTATTGTTATTATTAGCGGCAATTCCTTTAAGTATTTATTCGACTAAGGGTGTGATGTTTATAATAGACCTATATTGCGAGGGAAGAGAAAGAATGCTTAGTAGACCTCTGGTGGAAAGGTATTTTGGAAATTCCCAGGGATTTTACTGGATACGTTCTGAGTTTATAGGGAAAGAGGTTGTGACAGAAAGTGATGAGAGACTTTTCTTGGATACTTTGAAAAAAGGGTATATTAATGTATATGAAAAAAGTAAGTTGAAATCACATGGAGATTATAACAGAGATTATAACACGTTTTTTTCCAGAATTGTGGATGAATATAAGAAATGGAAAGATAGATCAAATTCCTTTGTCGTGATTGAGAGAACCTCGGGTAAGGGAGTAGGAACAATAAGATTGGTTGTTGACGACGAGAGATTGCCTTTAGAAGAGTATACGCCTTTTACCCTGGAAAATTATAGGAGGTTGGAAATCAGAGTTGCAGAAGCAGGAAGACTTAGTATTGTAGGGGTACCGGATGTAAAAAAGAGGACAGTTTTTACGATGCTGTACTCCATGCTTGCTACAAAGATTTTAGAGAGCGATATAGAACTTCTCTTTGCTGATGCTTTGAAAGCAGTTGTGCCAATATACAAAAAATCAGGTTTTGTGGTATTTCCAGAACCGTACCAGGATTTAGAATTCGAAACTGAAGCTTATATATGCTGTTTAAATCTTCCGGTGATATTGGCACAAAAAGGGTTATTCTATGATTCTCTTAAAAACCAGAGTGCTTGGGGTAAGCTGCTGATAAATCTATATAAATTGAAGATAAGGAGAAAACACCTTTTTGAGAAAAACAAAAATAAAATATGGAAAAACCCAGACTTTTTATCACTTTTAACTTATAAAAAGAACAAAAATGGAGGGTAAAGATGAAATACATCTTTGCTTTTGAGGGGCAAGGGGCTGTTAAGCCTTTGATGGGGAAAAAGGAATACGAAACCGACCCGGTTTTTAGAGAAAAACTATTAAACTTTGCGAAAATACTGGATATAAATATTAAAGATATTCTCTGGGGGAGCCGGCGGTTTGAGTTGAGAAAAAATATTTTCTATGCCCACGTTGCATTATTTGCAACCGGGTTGAGTTTGTTTTATACACTGATTGAAAGAGGAATTACTCCCTGTTTTATTGTTGGACACAGTTTGGGTGAAATAATAGGTATTATAGCTTCAGAAGCGATCTCGTTGGAAGAAGGAGCTCTTCTTGTGAAAAAGCGTGGAGAATTATTCGAAGAAGTAAAGAAATCTAATCCCAGTGATATGGTAGCCTTGATAGGAACATCGGAAAATATTAAGCAGTGTTTGCGTGAATTTGAAAAGCAAGGGATTGATTCTGTTTATTTGGCGAATTTTAACTCTCCAAAACAGTTGGTAATTTCAGTGTCTAAGTCTGAAATCTCAAACATATTGCCTTTGTGTACAAAACACAATGTTAGATATAAAGTACTCGAAATTGAAGTTGGTTGTCATTCTCCATTTGTGCAGCCTATGAATAAAGAGTTGAAGGAAGTAATTAAATCCTTAAATATACGTTCACCTAAGTGTCCGGTATACTCCACCAGTTTTAATGAACAACTTGTGGATCCTGAGCACATAAGAGAGAGGTTAATACAACATTTACTGAGCCCTGTTAAGTGGAGTGATAGCATAAGTGCGTTAATTAATTCTGGCTATCGCAAATTTATAGAGGTAGGATTTTCCAAAGTACTAAAAGGAATTATACTCGATATTGATAATCAGGTAGAAGTAGAATTAGCTCCTAATCTCCTCAAAAAGTAATGGAGGTTTAAGCATGTATAAAGTTCTTTTTGCAAATTTAGCAACTGAATCTACTGGCGAAGTTATATATTTATTAAATTCTCTAAAAAGACATAATGATGCTGAGGTAAAGCTCTATCTCCTTGTCCATGAAGACTTAAAGAATATAGCAGAAAGGTTTAATGGTGAAGTGATCTTACATCCATATAAGGAAGAAGAGCTTCTTGAAGAAATCAAAAAACTATCCCGGGATTTTCATTTTATTATCTTAAATGCTGTAAATGCAGCAATATTAGAATCCTGTATAAGATTAGCTTCCAAAATAAGTGAAACAATAGAATATTTATTAAAGAAGAAGGTAAAAGTGGGAGTAAATGATATACATGCGTCATGTGTGAGGACATTTGAGGAAAGAGAAAAATTGATTGAAGAGATTAAAGAAAAGGCAAAGAAATTGGTTCATCCACAAAAAAAACGTATGTATTACTTCGAGTCAATAGTCCCCAGAAGAGCAAGGGCAATGATACTGTTTATACCGCAAGAAGTTTATGTTTTTAGATCTGTGCCGCTTACATTTCCCAGAAATGTTCTTGAAGAGAAAAAAGAAAGAATTTTTTATTACGACGGTGATTTCATCAAGTTCGAGCGTAAAAAGGGCTTGTTGGATAAAATATTGATATCTCATTCTCGAGTTGCTTCGAGAATGTTATTCAGCTTGTATAAAGAAAAAGCTCTGTTATTATTGGAAAATCTTATTGGAAAAGTTATTCCTGCCATATATGAAAGCCTGAAGGAAAAAGAAACTAAAGAAATCATCTTAATGGACCCTAATGAGTGTTTCCAAAAAGAATCTTATAAAAATTTAAAAATTAAGAGGTATAAGTATGTGCCACCTGATGAGTTCAGAGACATCCTTTCGAGGGTCCTTTTCACTGTGAGTTTTGTCTCGCATACTACTATAGGGGTATATTCAATACTTAATGGAATTCCTTTTCTGTCCATCTATAGCTCACGCTTTTCAACAGATATACCTTGGATGGATAAAATTTTGTTTCCTCTATATCTGCCACCTTTTGAATCTTTAGGGCAAATAGAAGGCGATATTGCATGGCGTGGCATGTTTTCAAATAACCCCTATTTTGAGGCTATAGTATACGGCGATATAAGTGACGAGGAGAATCTACATAAAACTATAAAGGATATCCTGACAGGAGTACCCCAGAGACGCATTGATTCATATATAACCAAATTCAAAGCTTTAAATCTACCCTTATTCTCTGAGTTGATTTGTGATCTTGTGAGAGGAGGCTCCTCATGAGTATAACAATAAGATGTTTGCTTATAGCTATTATTATATTTGTTTTGTTCGATAAAAGGTGTCTTGCAAAAGAAGTTGTAGTTAATAAAATTAAGATACTTGGAGCGAACTACACCTGCGAGAGAATTATTCGAAATTTTCTACGAGAGTTTAATGAAGGAGATACTCTGGATGAGCAAAAATTGGAAAGATATATACAAAGAATAAAAGAAAGATTGCTGAGAACCACATGGTTCTATAATGTAGAAATTTTTCTGGTGCCTTCTCGGAAGTGCGAAAACTGTAGAAATGTAATTATAGAGTTGAATGAAGGATATCTTTATCGATTCTGGGGTGGAAAACTGTTTGCAGGTTTTGGAATAGAGAACCTTGCGAGAAAGGGTAAATACTTTGGGATAGAGTTGGGATGGAATAGGCAAATTGTGAGTTACTATGATAGATTTATAAATTTTTCAAATTTTTTTAATTTCTTGGAGCTAGGAAACAAAGATATAGAGTATGTAAGTGCACGTAACAATAGTTTCGAAATAGAAGTAGGCCAAAAAATTGGATTATATTCTTTTTATGGCTATCATTTACCGGAAGATATGGATATTGGTATAGTTATAGATGCTGGAGGTTTGTATACACAGGAGTATCAATCCCGGTGCAATTTTGCATTTATTGGTATTAAGGAAAAAATAGATAGACGAAATGATATCTTCAGCGCAACTAAAGGAGACTTTTTTTCTGTATCAGCCAGCTATGATGTTGTGAACAGTATAGGCAAAATAGAGGCTGATTTTAGGAAATACTACCCTGTGATTAAAAAAAATTTATCCTTGGCGTTCCGGAGTCATTTGGGATTGCAACAATCACCACCTGATATTCAATATTTTTATTATTCTCTTCGTGGAATTGATGGCGTGCGAAGTTCCGATGGAGATTTCATAATTAACAGGAATGTGGTGGATTTGCATGTGGAATTGCGCTGGAATATCGGTAGTTTTGCGATTTTGGGTATATTTACGGTAAGGGAGGAAGGTGTCCTATTTTTTGATACGGGCGGTATAGTCTTTGATCACCTTAAGACACTAAAAATTGAGAATACAGGTTATGCTTTTGGTGTTGGTTATAGGTTATATTTAGATAAACCAGTATACCTACCTTTAAGACTTGAAATTGGCTTGAATAAAAGAAGAGAATTTTCATGCTTTTTCAGTACTACGAAGCCTTTCTAAAACAGGAGGTGCAAAAATGAGACGGATATGCAGGTGGTTATTTCTTTGCTTGGTACCAATATATATATGGGGAAAATCTACAATAGAAAATTCTGCTGTTAAGAAATATGAGGAGATGTTGATTCCTTTTATCGGGCTGGATGATTTAAGTGAAATTAAATCTATTGCGGCTTCACTATCTAAAGAACTAGAAAAGAAAAGTAATGATCCTGTGAAGCTTCTCGAGCTTGCCATATTATATCATAATCTTTCGAATTATGGTTTTAGGAAAGGATATCGTGGATATGCAGAAAAAGCGTTCAATATTTTACGGGACTTATATAATAATCAAATTGACGAAGCTCTTATACCTTTTGTCCTTGTATATCTTGGCTCAAGTAGAGCACTAATGGGAAATGAATCATCAAATCCAGTCAAAAAGACTGTTTTTGTAAAAGAGGCTCTCAAATATTTAGACCGTGCAGCAAAACAATACTCTAATATTACTTACGTGGTACCTTTAATTCGAGGAAATGTCTGCATATCTTTGCCTGATTTTTTCAATCGTGAAAAAACCGCTTGGAAAGATTTTCGGTATCTTGAGAAGAAATATAGTGAAGATGAGGGTTCAATCCCTGGTGGGGTTATGTGTAACGTGTTTTTCAACCTCGGGGCATTGTATAAGAAAGAGGGGAAGATTGAAAAAACTATAGAATACTGGAAGAAAGTTTATCAATTATGTCCTAACACTTCTTTGGGGGAAAAAGCCAAGTTTTTGATTGATATCTATACGGAGTAACAAGGGGGTGTATATGGAAATTGTTAAAACGGAAAATGTAAGAAAAGTATACAGACTTGGGAAGACCTATATAGAAGCATTAAAGAGAGTAAATCTCAGGATTGAGGAGGGTAAAATGATATGTATAATGGGTCCTTCAGGTAGTGGAAAATCCACATTGCTGCATATTATAGGAGCAATTGATTATCCCACAGAAGGTAAAGTTTTTGTTTACAATACTGACCTTTCAAATTTGGATGATTCCCAATTAGCTGAATTCAGAAATAAGGTGATAGGATTCATTTTCCAGGCCTTTAATCTTATCCCTGTACTTACTGCTTATGAGAATGTAGAATATCCATTGCTTTTACAGAGGATGACAAGGAGGGAGAGAAAAAGGAGAGTTGAAGAGATATTAGAATCTACAGGTATTAAACATCTTGCCAATCAGCGTCCCAATGAGCTCTCAGGTGGTGAGAGACAAAGAGTGGCTATTGCCAGGGCCCTTGTCACAAATCCCAAAATAGTAATCGCTGATGAACCAACAGCAAATTTAGATCATAAAACAGGTTCTATGATTCTTGAATTGATGAAAGATTTAAACACCAGGTATAAGACTACTTTTATTTTTTCAACACACGACCCGTTAGTATCAAAATATGCAGATGAGGTGATTCAGCTTATGGATGGAGAAATTGTCAACAATATACAGGAGGATAAAAATGATAATTTTTAAAATTTCCCTTCGTAGTGTGCTCAGAAATAAGAGAAGAACTCTTATTACTCTGCTCTCCATTATTATAGGTATTGTTTCTATCACGGTATACAGTGGTTTTATCACATATTCCATGTGGGGATTAAGAGAATCGACAATAAGAAATGGATTGGGTCATCTTCAAATATCAACAGATGAAAAATTCTTTTTGCTTGGGAGTTTTGATCCTTATAGTTTTCTTATTAAAGACTACAAAAGTGTAATGAGAAAGATTATGAGCATTCCCGAAGTTAAGACTGTTGTGCCTGAAATAACTTTTTCTGCTACCTTGGCTTGTAGGGAAAGATCTGCTATTGCGATGGTAAAAGCATTTCCCAGTAATATTTCTTCTGATGTTTTAAGCTTCAGGAATATTATTGAAGGCAGAGATATTATAGAAGACACTGCACGTGAAATAGTTCTAAGCAGAGGAGTAGCTGAAAAATTGGGTGTGAAGGTGGGAGATATTTTGACCATTATGGGAGTTACAAAAGGTGGTGGTCTTAATGCAATGGATGTAGAAGTGGTAGGAATATCTTCAAGTGGTTTAAGAGAGATAGATAACATGTATGCCTATATGGGATTAAAAGCTGCTAAAGACTTCCTGTTCGTTCAGGACGTTCCGCTGCTGGTTGTTCTACTTGAGAAAACGGAGTATACAGATAAGGTTTATAACTATCTGGTAAATGAAATGATCCCTGTTTCTAAAGAGAAACTTTTTGTAAAAAAGTGGAATGAGCTGGCAGACTATTATAATCAAGCTAAAGGGTTTTACGATACACTTCTTTCCGTTATAAGGTTAATAGTGATTCTTATTGTTATTTTCGCAATATTGAATACCATGGTGATGTCGGTATTTGAGAGGGTGAGGGAAATAGGAACAATGAGGGCTATGGGTACGAAGAAGAGCAAGATACTGCTCATGTTCATGCTGGAAGGAACTATTATTGGATTGATTGGAGGTGTAATAGGGGTACTAATTGGTTTTGGTTTATGCTATGTTATTAATATGTCGGGTGGTATTTATATTCCACCTCCACCCGGCATGAATGAAGGATACCGTGCATTATTTAGCCCGCCTCTGAGATCGATATGGGAAAATATTATACTCGCATTTGTGGTTTCTATAATAGGATCTATTTACCCTGCCTTAAGATCTACTAAATTTTCGATAGCTGAGGCATTAAGATATATCTAAATCTATGAAGTCAGAAAAGGAGGATGATTATGCAAAGAATTGGGCTTATTCTGTCAGCAATTATTATTATACAAGGAAATTTATACTCAGAGATAACGGGAGATTATATATTGAAAAAAATAGATGAAATTCGAAAAGTTGGTGATAGTTTTGCTTTTGAGATGGAGATTTCTTCTTTCAGTGATGAAAGTACACTGGTAGATAAATATACTATTCAGGGATATGTGAAAATAGATAAGGATCAAAACGTAAAGACTTTAGTGTATTTCACAGACCCGAAAATTATCAGAGGTAGAAAAATGCTTATGGAGGGAAATAATGTATGGATTCTTTTCCCAAGAACAAGAAATATAATTCGACTTTCTCCTTTGCAAGTTTTGTTGGGCGAGGTATCAAACTGTGATATTGCAAAGATAAGTTTTTCTGTAGATTATAATGCAGAGATTATTGGGGAAGAAGTGATTGATGGAAAAGAATTGTATAAACTATTACTCAAGGTTAAGGAGGGACGAGAGGGTTGTACATACTCTGAGATTATATTAATGGTGGAAAAAAAGACTTTTATCCCAGTGGCTGCAGAATTTTATACTGGGGCCGGGAAGCTGATAAAGAAAGTCTGGTATGATAAGGTTAAAGAAATCTATGGAAAATTAAGGCCCATGCGTATTACTCTTTACGATGGGATAAATCCCGAGAAATTTACGATAATGGAATATAAAAAAATAAAGAAGTTATCTATACCTGATTTTTATTTCAATAAAGAGTATCTTCCACGTTTTACTCCGCCTTCTTTAGATTAAATAAATGGAGGATATATTATGAAGATAGTAAAATATTTTGCTCTAATGTCTTTTCTATGGGTTTCAGAACTTTTAGGTTTTGAACTATATAATTCCAATTTGGTGGTGAGTGAAAATCAAACAGTTCCTCTTATGCCCGGTCAATCTACAATTTTTCAAACATGGGGGTATGAGCTTAATTTTGTATTTTCAGAAGAAAAGAGCTTTAATATAAGAAACAATTTGAAGGTGAGTTTGTTAGTAAAAGCTTTCTCCTCTGAGGAGACTTATAAAAACAAATTTCTTACTAAGTTCCTCGAACTTTATTTTTCCACAGAAATTTCCCGGGGATTTTTTATTGATGTTGGGAAATTTGTGGCAAAAAATGGGACAGGATATTTTAAATCACCGACTGACTTTTTCAACATGAGGTGGAATTTATCTAAATCACACCGGAGGTATTCTGAAGAGAATTTAAATGAAGGTATGGTTGCTATAAAAAAAGAAATTTTTCTCAATAATCTCTGGAATGTACAATTGTTGTTCTCTCCCAGAGTTTGTTGGGATACAGTTAAATACAAGATACTATCGTATATTTCTTCTCCTCAAGAAAAGTCTCAATTTTTTGTATCCTTTTCGGGTTTAAAATTCAAGAGTATTGATACCAAATTGCTTATGCTCTATAAGGAGCAATTATATTTTGGAATTAATTGGAATTTAACCAGGGGTAATAGTTTGGAGCTTCACGGTGATTTTTCTATCAGCGAGAGTATAAAAAATACAGTTGTTGACCTCATATCTAAAGGAGATACAGCCGAATTTTTAGTCCAGGGCAAAAGTGTAAAATGGCCAATTAAAGCACTAATTGGGTGTGTATATACCTTCTCGGATCAGAGTACATTCATAGTAGAATATTCTTATAACGGACGTGGAGTTGGAGGATCTGAATACGATAATATTATGAAGTATACACAACAACAATTTTGGCTTTTTCATTCAACAGATGCTTTCTCTGTTTTGGAGAGTTATGGAATAGCAGAGCTTGCATGTCATTATTTTTTTGAAAGATTTTATCATGAAATTAAAACTGAGAAGATATACATGGAATTTATGAATCTAACCAATCTCCAGGACCTAAGTGGTATTTTCTTTAGCCGTTTTGGTAAAAGAACCAACACCAGCGATTTAAGTGTAGGTTTACAGATGTTCTACGGAGGTAAAGACTCAGAGTATGGGATATTACCAACAAATTGGAAAATGACAGTAGAGGCGGAATTTATAATTTTTTAATTTATTTCTGAGAATTGTCAGATAATATATGTTAAAAGTGGGTATAGATATAATCGGATTTGCCCGTGTAGAGAGACTGTTAAAAAATAATGAGGAAGGAGTTCTTAAAAGGGTTTTGACTCCAAAAGAAAAAGAGTCTCTTGTAGCCAACTCGTTTAAACAGAAGACGATCTATCTTGCTCAAAAAATTGCTTCTAAGGAGGCTTTTTTTAAAGCGATAGGTACAGGAATAATATCTTTCAAAGAAGTAGAAATTTTGAGGAACCTTCAGGGCAAATATATCATAAATGTTTATGGTAAAAGCCGCGAGGTTTTTGAGTCATTAAATTGCAAAGCTTGTGATGTGTCTATATCCTGTGATAGAAATATTGCAATAGCAATATGTATTATAGAGCTATGATCAGCTTGTTATCTAAAAGTCTCATAAATTTCCCTGCATTCGGAAGACTCAATTACATAGGGGCTCCACCACTGACAGACAATGGTTGTCACTTCTTTCGGTTTAGAATAATGTCCTCAAATTTGTTTGACCCCTATCCACCCCCTTTTTTATATATCTAAATTTTCTCGAACTGTATAACAAATTTTTAGATACTTCACACTAAGAGATATTGGTAATCTCTCTGGAGTTTTTTAAGGATTTTTCTCACGGTTTCTCTTTTGTTGCTATCTTTGAACGGATATCTGCATGTGATAAAAGGAGTGTTGGTCTTTTTAGCGTTTTTTTCTATCTTTTTAGCTTCCAGTAGGATAAGTGGTCCCACAATGTAATACTTACCCTGAACAACTCTTGTTTCGGTAAAAATGTACTTATTTCCCTGTCCCAAAAATATTCAAGAGCAATGTCTCGATAAAGTCATCGAGATTGTGTCCAAGTGCTATCTTCCTTGCTCCTATCTTCTGTGCTTCGGTTAGAAGTCTTTGCCTGCTTTCTCTCGTACAGATAAAGCAGGGACTCATTGGTTTTGTTCGGTGTTCTATTATTTCTTTAGTTGAATTGTCCTCCATAACAGTGAATTCAATTTTTCTTTCTTTTAAAAATTCTTTGATTTTTTGCTTTTCTTCTTCTATAAGTGAACCTAACCCATTATCTACATACACAGCATAAAGTTTGAGTCTCTTCCCAAAATTTATGTTATAAGCTGCTAAAATATCCGCCATACAAAGGCTATCCTTACCTCCAGAAATGCCGAGTATTATTTTCCACCTTCCCTGAATAAATTGAAAATTCTGTCAACTTTCCTGACTTTGTTAAGAAGTCTGTCTCTTAATTTGTGTAAAGAAACCATGGGTTTATTTTAAAACTACCTCCGAGAATATAAAAATACTAATTGCCTCATGAGAAAATCTATATTTCATATTTTACTCCCTTAACCGGAGTTGCTAAGGAATAAGTTTGTTTTGTAAAGTAACAATTTTCCTTCAGAGCTCTGCGGGATTAAGTTGCTGGTATCTTTGCTTCAAAAGCTGCTTCGCCTCCTGCGGCAGGTCGCTTTTTCAATAAGAATTTGGCTCTTTTCCTTCGTGGAGGATGCCCTTCTGTAACGCTTAGCATATACAAGAGTAACCTTTTTCCGACT
>CAZJJV010000007.1:0-24862 GCA_964546415.1 uncultured Candidatus Saccharibacteria bacterium | reverse complement strand
CAATAATAGAATTTTTTATTTCTACCCCATTTCCTATTTTACAATTATCTTCAATAAAGGTGGTTCCTCTAATATAACAATTGGGCCCAATTTGGCAATTTTCCCCAATATAAACAGGACCTTCAATTAATGTCCCTTTTTTAACCAAGGTGTTCTTCCCCAAAAAAACCTTCTCTTTTGTTTGGGCTCCCCTTTCTACCTTTCCCAAAATTTTTAATTTTAAAGCTTGGGAGAAATGTTCAGCATAATCAAAAAGGTTCCAGGGATATTTTAGATGCAGGGATTCTTTTTTCATTTTCACCCACTTCAAATCTCCTTTTTTAGCAAATGTTTTTAAGGTCTCAATTAAAGAATAGGGGTTTTTAGTAAACCTTTTTAAAAAAAAGAGGGCCTCTTTGGGAAAAAGATAAAGCCCTACTGTTTTAAGATTAGTAAACTCTTTTCCCTTTTTTGGTTTTTCTACAACATCTAACACCTTATCTCCCTTAATCTTCAAATTACCAAAAAGCCAAGGGGTAGTGGTGGGAGCCGAAAGCAAAACAGCTGTTTTTTTCTCTTTCCCCCCTTTTTTTATTACTTCTCTTACCCACTTTCCACAATCTACTCTTTCTGCATTTAAAACCAAAAATTTGTCTTTAATAAAATCTTCAGCGGTCAAAACCGCATCTCCGGTACCGGTAGGTTTTTTTTGAATGGTATAGGTTATCTTTAGTTGTGAAAAAGGCAGATTTTTTAGTTCCCTTTCTACATCTCTGTTTGGCTTTTGGACAACAATCACCTCTTTAAGGCCTGCTTTCTTCAATTCCTTTAAAAGATAAAAAATCAAGGGCCTGCCCATTATTTTAAATAAAGATTTGTGTTTTTGGTTAAGTGGCCAAAACCTAGAAGATTCTCCAGCTGCTAAAATTATAGCCTGCATATTATAAAAGAGAGATCAAAATTTTAGCAATTTTTTGAGGGTCGTGTTCTATTGGACCTTTGGGAAGCAAAAGATTTCCACCAATAAATTTGGGGGGAGGCAAGTTTTCTACTGGTTTTACCATTTCTATCAATTCAGAATGTTTCTTTTTATAATTTGCGATTCTCTTTTGGGTGGGGTAATAATTGTTATAGACCACATAATCTAAAGAGGTTTTTGAATATCTTTCAATCTCTCTAACAAAATCTAATACGCCAAAATTGTTGGTCTCACCATGCTTTGTCATTAAATTGCAAATATAAATCTTTTTTCCTTTGCTCTCTTTTAGAGCCTGAGGGATTCCTCGAACAAGCAAGATTTGGGCTAAAGAAGAATAAAGATCCCCAGGACCAATTACTACCAAGTCCGCTTTTTTAATGGCTTGGGCTGCCTTAGGATAAACCTTGGCTCCGGGTTTCAAAAAAACTTTTTTAATTTTTAGGTTGCCATCGTGTTTTGGTTTATCGATATTTGTCTCCCCTTTTATTATCTTGCCATTTTCTAAAATAGCGCCCAGTTGGGCATTATCTAAAGTAACAGGTAAGACCTCATGTTCTACATTTAAAAGTTTTTTTATGGTTTTTGAGGTCCTCTCAAAATTATTAGTGGTCAACTCTAAAGCAGTAATAAACAAGTTGGCAAAATTATGACCCTTTAGTTCTCCGGTTTGAAAGCGGTAATTAAATAAATTTTCAATTATTGGAGAGGTATTAGCTAGGGCCAGAAAGGCTCGGCGAATATCTCCAGGAGAAATAATTTTATAATCTTTTCTCAATCTACCCGCCGATCCACCAGAATCCAACATAGCACAGATAGCCGAAATCTTTACTGGATATTTCTTTAATCCAGCTAGCACCACCTTCGGCATAGCATTTCCACCCCCCAAGCATACTATGTGTTTTTTTTCCTTCGGCATTCTTTTATTAACTAAAACTCTCTTCATTCTATCACATCCAATTTTGTCCCAGCAAGACTAAAAGGGGCATCCTGAACAATTACACACCTGTCGTATTGTTAAGACAAAGTAGGAATGGGGTTAATTGGCTTTAAAGGGTTCCTTTGTTAGATTTGGCTAAATGAAATGTTTTAAGATTTAGTTCCAAATATCTTTCTGGAATTTTGCTTTTGATAGCACTCAAAATTGATCCTGGTTTTAGGGGGATTAATTTTTTAAAAGAGGCATAACTAATTAAATAAATACCAGCCAAAACTGCCTTTCCCAATTCTTTTTGGCAAATTTTGCTAGCTGGCACCACCTCAATTTTTTTAGTAAATTTTTGGATCTCTTTTAAAACCTTTTCTTTTGAAATGTCTTTTTGACCAGGAACAGTTAAGATAAAATCATTAATTAAAAATTGGGTCTTTTTGTTAGCATAATATAGACCTGCTAAAGCTTCTTGGCATTCTAAGGCCAAAACTAAATCAGCTCCTTCCTGGAAGACCAAAGGTGAAAAAATTTCTTTTTTGCCAAATCTTAATTGAGCCTCTACCGATCCCCCTCTTTGAGACAAACCATGAAGTTCAGAAGCTTTAACTTTTAGGCCTTCTATTAAGGCTGCTTGAGACAAAATTCTCAAAAGAGTAATTTGACCTTGTCCCCCAGTTCCTACGATTACCATATTAAAATCTTTTTTGAGATCTTTTTTCATAGTTATTTTTGGACAAAAATACAAGGATGGGAGGCAATAATTACCGCTGTTTCTTTTTTCTTTAAAAACTCTCTTAAGGTGTTTTCAAACTCTTTTTGATCTTTCACCTGATCAATCGTCTTTACATGCTTTACCCCACAAGCCCTCACTATCTTTTCAATTTCAATTCCTACCGAACCTGGATGGGGTTGATGGCCTGTCATAGCAGTTGTCTGATTATTAAAAATAATGATTAAGGGGTTAGATTTATTAAAAACTGTATTAATTAAAGCAGGAATACCGGCATGAAAGAAAGAAGAGTCTCCCACAAAAGCAATCACTTTTTGTTTACTGGTTTTTGAAATACCATGCCCTAAACCAGTAGAAGATCCCATACAAAAAAGATAGTCTTGAAGGTTTACTACCGGGTGGCCGGCCATCATATAACAACCAATCTCTCCTCCAAAAATTACCTCTTTTCCTTTGGTGGCTTTTTTGATGGCTGAAAAAACGGCCCAATAGGGACAGGGGGGTTTGCCAGGAACCGCTAAAGGAGTGCAAAAAATTGGCCTTCTTTTGGGTAAAGGAACTTTTTCAAATTTCTTTAAATGATCTTCAAAATCAATATTAAGATTTTTTTTACTTATTTTAGAAATAGCCCCCAAAACATATTCTGGTTTTAATTCTCCGGCAACAGGCAAAATAGCTTTTCTTTTTTTCCAAATCCTTCCCCCTTCCATTGAACCCTCTTTTCCAAAAATCTCTCCTTTAAATTTCGCTTCAAAGGCAACCTCTTTCACTTTTTGCTCCAAAAACGGATCGCCCTCTTCCACTACCAAAATTTTTTCTTTATCTTTTAAAAATTTTTTAATTTTGTTTTTGGGTAAAGGAAAAACAAGTCCCAGTTTCAAAACAGGTATTTTTAATTTTAAATAATTTAAGCTCTCCATCACATAACAAAATCCTATTCCTGAAGTAATAATTCCAACTTTTGATTTTGGGTTTTGGTTAAATATTTTGTTTAAAGAAGATTTTTCAGAAATCTTTCTCATCTCTTCTCTTCTTTTTATTAACTCCAATTTCATTTCTAAAACCCGGGGAGGCATAGTAATAAATTTTGAAGGATCTTTCTTAAATTTAAATTTTTCCTTTCTCTTTTTTGGTATCCTTCCCGCTCTCACTGGCATTGACTGATGAGAAGCCCTAGTAGTGTGTCTAATCACCACTGGGATCTGAAATTTCTTTGAAATATCAAAAGCAAAAAGAGTAAATTCTTTTGATTCTTGGGGTTCTGAAGGTTCTAAAAGAGGGAGACGAGCAGCAAAAATCTCGTGTCTGGTATCTTGTTCTGATTGGGCAGAGCTCCAACAAGAAGGGTCGTCGGCCACCAAAATTACTAAAGAGCCTGGTAATCTTATTTGGGCCAAGGGAAAGAAAAAATCAGAAGCCACATTGAGACCAAAATTTTTAAAAGCCACCAAACAGGTGGCTCCAGAAAAACTAGCCCCGGCTGCAGACTCTATAGCCACTTTTTCATTAACTGAAAATTCAAAATGGAAATTGGGGTTAATTTTTTTTATCTTTTCCTTTAATAAATAAAAACTATTTCCAATCTCTGAAGCCGGGGTGCCAGGATAGGTTGAAACAAAATCTACCCCCGCTTCCAAGGCTCCCCTCACCACCGCCTCGTTTCCCAAAAGAATTATTTTCTTTTTTGGCCTAAAAGAAAGTATTTCTTCCATTATCTCATTCTATCAACTTTTTTCTAAAATTAAAAATTCTTATTCCCCCAAATTAACAAAATTTCCGAAAAATAGTAACAAACTAAATTACAAAATTTATTAATCTTTGAGGAACAAAAATCGTTTTTTTGATTTTTTTGTTGGCCAACCATTTTTTTATTTTTGTTCGAGCCAAAGCAATCTCTTTTGCTTGCTTTTCTTTTATTCCAACATCTACCTCTACCTTATCTCTTACCTTTCCATTTATTTGGATGATTAAAACAAATTTTTCTTCTTTTAAAAGTTGGGGCTTATATTTGGGCCATTTTTGGGAAAAAACAGATTTCTTGTTTCCTAATTTGTGCCACAATTCTTCTGCTAAATGGGGAGCAAAGGGAGCCAAAAGCAAAACAAAGGTTTTAAACCAAGAAAGAGGAATCTTTTCTTCTTTTTCCATTTCATTCAACAGAATCATTAAAGCAGAGATGGCGGTATTAAACCTAAAGTTTTCAATATCTTCTGTTACTTTTTTGATGGTTTGATGAAAAAGTTTTTCTAAGTTTCGATTCTTTAACTTTAACTTTTTTTCTATTTTTCCTTTTTCTGCCAAATTCCAAACATTATTTAAAAACCTATAACAACCAACAATTCCTTTGTCTGACCACTCGGCCGCTTGATCAGCAGGACCCATAAACATTTCATAAAGCCTTAGGGTATCGGCTCCATATTTTTTGAAAATAAGATCTGGGTTTATCACATTTCCTCTGGATTTTGACATCTTGGCTCCTTTATAATAAATCGTTCCTTGATTAAAAAGCTTCAAAAAGGGTTCATCAAATTCTAACCAACCCAGGTCTTTTAATGCCTTAGTAAAGAATCTAGCATACAAAAGATGTAATACCGCATGTTCGGCCCCACCTATATATAAATCTACTGGCAACCATTTTTTAATTTTCTCTTTTTTGGCAAATTCTTTTTGGTTTTTAGGATCAACATATCTTAAAAAATACCAAGAAGAACAAACAAATGTATCCATGGTATCGGTTTCTCTTTTTGCTAAACTCCCACATTTTGGGCATCTAACATTCACAAATTTTTTTGACTTAGCCAAAGGAGACTGGCCATCGCCGGTTGGTTTAAAATCTTTAATTTTTGGCAACAAAACTGGCAAATCTTTTTCAGGAACAGGATTGATTAAATGTTCCTTGCCATCAATTAATACATAGTCTTGGCCTAATTTTAATTTCTTTTTAGATTTTGAATTTTGGGCCTCCCAGCATTTACGACAATAAATTATAGGAATAGGGGCTCCCCAATATCTTTGGCGAGAGATTAACCAATCTCTAAGTTTGTAGTAGACTGCCCTCTTTCCCAATTTTCTTTTCTCTAAATATTGGGTAATCTCTTTTTTCGCTTTTTGAGAGTCTAGGCCAGAAAAAGAACCAGAATTAATTAATATTCCCTCTTCTTCAAAAGCTTTTTGAGGCAAACTCGATTTTCCTTTCTTGGGCCTTATCACCTCTATAATAGGAAGGGAATATTTTTTGGCAAAAAGAAAATCTCTTTGATCGTGGGCTGGCACCCCCATTATTGCTCCGGTTCCATATTCCATCAAGACATAGTCTGCCACGAAAATTGGAATTTTTTTGTTGTTAAGAGGATTAACCGCTCTCAAACCCTTTAGTTTTAGTCCGCTTTTTTCTTTTTCTTCGGCCGTCCTTTCTATTTCGTTTTTTTTCAAAGCCCTTTCAATATATTTTTTGACTCCTGGCCAGTTTTTGATTTCAGATTTTAACTCTTCAATTAAGGGATGTTCAGGGGCTAAAACCAAATAAGAGCAACCAAATAGGGTGTCAGGGCGGGTGGTAAATACCTTTACAAATTTTTCACCCTTTTTAGTCTGGATTTTAAATTTAATCTCTGTCCCCCCAGATTTCCCTATCCAATTTTTTTGCATTGTTTTTATTTTCTCCGGCCAATCAATTTTTTCTAAATCTCTTAATAATCTTTCAGCAAAATCTGTGATCTTGAAAAACCATTGCTCCAGTTTTTTCTTCTCTACTTCACTATCACATCTCTCACACCTCCCATCAACAACTTGTTCGTTTGCTAAAACCGTTTTACAAGAGGGGCAAAAATTCACTGGAGCCTCTTTTTTATAAGCCAAACCGGCTTTGTATAATTGCAAAAACATCCACTGGGTCCATTTATAATAATCTTTTTTACAAGTAATTACTTCTCTTCGCCAATCATAACCCAAGCCTCCAGCTATTAGTTGTTTTTTAATGTTTTTAATGGCTGAAAAAGTAGTAACAGCGGGATGAATTCCGGTTTTGAGGGCATAGTTTTCGGCTGGTAAACCAAAGGCATCAAAACCTATAGGATGCAAAACGTTATAACCATCCATTATCTTCTTTTTGGTTATCGCATCAGAAAAGGTGTACCCTTTAAAATGGCCCACATGCAAGCCATAGGCTGAGGGATAAGGAAACATATCCAAACAATAAAACTTTGGCTTTTTGGTTCTCTCTTTGGCTTCAAAAATTCCAGATTTCAACCAAAACCTTTGCCATTTTTTTTCAATTTTCTTAAATGGATAAGGCATATTTTTTACTTTAAGGGCGGAAAAAGAATTTCTTTCTTTTTTGTTTTTAATTGACCTAAAATCTTTTGAGAAGTATCGGGCAAAAAAGGCGTTAACATTTTAGCAATATTTTCTAAAACAAGAACTAAATTTCCTATCACCTTTTTCCCTTTTTCTGGTTGAGATTTGATCAATTCCCAAGGTTTTTCTCTCTCAATATATTTATCACAAAAAGCAATCAACTCCCAAATCCTTCCTAAGGCCTCATTAAATTTAAAGTCTTTCCAATCTCTCTCATACCTTCTCCAGGTTTCCTCAATGGTTTCTTTTACCTCTCCCTCTAATCCTTTATTTTCAACCGATTCCTTCTTTAATAAAGCAACAATCCTCGCCACCAAAT
Source organism: uncultured Candidatus Saccharibacteria bacterium (assembly GCA_964546415.1). Classification (GTDB taxonomy): domain Bacteria; phylum Patescibacteriota; class Minisyncoccia; order Minisyncoccales; family CAZJJV01; genus CAZJJV01. The sequence goes on along the minus strand of CAZJJV010000007.1, from coordinate 17,571 downwards.
TGCCAAGTCCTTTGGCTAAATCATCATTATATCTCTTTTCAAATTTTTCAATAGTAAAATCTATATCCTCAAAAGGCGAACCCTCTCTTAAAAGAAAATATCTTATTGGATCTGAGCCATACCTTTTAACCAATTCTACTGGACTAATAACATTTCCCAAACTTTTGGAAACCTTCTCTCCTGCCACTGTTACATAGCCATGGACTAAAATTGCTTTAGGAAGAGGAAGTTTTGCAGAAAGCAAAATCCCTAACCAATAAATACTGTGAAATCTTAAAACCCCTTTTCCTATCACATGGAGATCGGCTGGCCACCACTTTTTAAATTTTTTTAAATTCTGAGCAAAGCCAAGCGCATTTATGTAATTGGAAAGGGCATCAAACCAAACCCAGATGGTTTGAGAAGGATCACCAGGAACAGGTATTCCCCACCCTCTTGCTCTTTTGGTATCTCTAGAAACACAAATATCCTCTAGGCCCTTGTTGATAAAATTTAATACCTCATTTTTTCTAAATTTGGGAATAATTTTTACCTTATCTTCTTTGATAATTTTTCTAATTTCTTCTTGGTATTTTGAAAGACGAAAAAAGTAATTTTCCTCTTCTATCAGTTCTGGCTTTGTCTTGTGTTCAGGACAAAGCCCGTTCACTAACTCATCCTTTTTATAAAACTCTTCACAGCCCAGACAATAAAGGCCTCGATATTTTTTCTTATAAATATCTTTTTGGCAAAGCAACCATAGTTTTTGAGCCCCCTTATAGTGCCTTTCTTCGGTTGTCCTAATGAAATCATCAAAAGATAAATTTAAAATTTTTTTTAAATTGTAAAAATTTTTTGCATTTCTATCGACAAGCTCTTTTGGGGAAATACCTTCTTTTTCGGCTGCCCGAACATTTTTTAAACTATTTTCATCGGTACCAGTTAAAAAGAAGACCTCTTCTCCTAATAATCGGTGATACCTGGCAATGGCATCCGTTTGGATAATTTCCAAGGCAAAGCCAATATGGGGAGGAGAATTCACATAAGGGATAGCAGTAGTAATATAAAACTTTTTTCTCATATTTTTATTTTTCTACAATTACCACAAATTCTCCTTTTATTTTGTCTTTTTTTATTTCTTCTATTACTTCCTCAATTTTTCCTCTATAAATCTTCTCAAATTTTTTTGTCAACTCTCTGCAAACCACCACCTCAATTGTATTAACATTGCCACAACCAAGATAATACAACTGGCTAAGTTCTTTAAGGGTTTTTAAAATTCGGTAGGGTGATTCATAGAAAATAACCGGATATTTTGCATTAATAATTTCTTCAAAAAATTTTTTCCTTTTTTTCTTGGCCGGAGGAAAGCCCAGAAAAACAAATTTACTCATAGGGAATCCAGAAATAGAGGCCGCGCAAATAAGAGCAGAGGGTCCGGGAATGGGGACTATTTTTGTTTTTAGACCCAATTCTTCTATTGCTCTCTTAATCAATTGGCTGCCTGGATCTGAAATCCCCGGGGTACCAGCATCAGAAACCAAAGCGATATTTTTTTCTTTTTTTAAAAAATCTATTATTTCTTGAACCCTCTTTAGTTTAGAGTGTTGATGATAGCTCAGAAGGGGTTTTTTTATTTTGTAATAATTTAAAAGTTTTTTGGTTACTCTGGTATCTTCGGCCAAAATTAAATCTACTTCTTTTAAAACCCTTATGGCTCTTAGGGTAATGTCTTCTAAATTACCAATTGGGGTGGCTACTATATACAAGGAAGCCATATTTTATAACATCACCGTTGACTCTTTTTTTCTTTTTTCCAAAAACTCTCTCAAAAACCCATATAAGATACCAAACAGAGGGACAACCAAAACTGCTCCTAAAAATCCCCACAAGACTCCTCCGATAGCCAAACCCATCAAAACCAAAACCGGAGATAGCCCTAAAAATTTCTTTGTTAAAAGCGGTAAAAGAATATTATTTTCAATTTGTTGAATAAAAATGAAGGCTATCAGAACAAAAATAGCTCGCCAAAAGTTTTCTAGAACTACCACTAAAAATAACAAAATTCCCGTCATTAGAGGTCCTACAACAGGAACAAAATTTAAACCTCCCGCTAATAAACCAAAAAAGAAGGGATATTTAGTATTGAACAACAAAAAGACCAAGGTGGATAAAACCCCAACAAACAAACATCCTATTATTCTGGAAAAAAACCAGGCCGAAACCCCCTTTTGGCATCTTCTCCAAAGCGAGAGGGCATAGGCCTCATATTTTTTAGGAAACAAAAGGTAAATGGTTCTTTCCACTGGTTTTTCTTCTAAAGAAAGGAAAATAGCGATGGTTAAAATAAAAATAGTAGAGGCAATCCCACCAAAAATAGTAAATAAGGTATTAAAAATATTCGCCACCGCTCCTTCCAGGGTTTTGCTCAAAAAAGCCAAAAAATTCTCTATGCTTTCAAAGGCCTCTACCTTCAAACCCCTAAAGAGAGGTGAAACCTTTTCAAAATATTCAGGAAATACTTGAGAAAAATATTTTATTTCAGCCAAGAAAAGGGGGACGAATGAATAAATTAAAAATGTGAACAACCCGAAAAACCCCAGATAAACCAGCACCGTTCCTATTGAACGAGGAATTTTTTTTCTTTGAAGAAAATCAATAAGGGGATTAAATAAAATTGAAATAATTAAGGCAAATATAAACCAAACCAGAATATCTCTAATCTGATATAAAACATAGAGACAAATAGCGGCCAAAAATAGTTTTAAAATGGTGCCCCAGGAAATATCTAATACCTCTTTTGAGTTCATATTAAGGTTTTAATAATTTTTTAAATTTTTCTTTGTCCCTTTCCTTAAATGGCCCAACAATTGCCAGATTCAGTTTTGAGGGACGAAAAACATCTCTTGCTGTTTTTAGAATATCACTTCCTCTAATTTTATCAAATTTTTTATAAATCTCTTCAGGGCTAAAGATCTCCTTTTTTAGAAGTTCTTGAAGTCCATAAAAGAAAGCCAAACTATCAGAGGTTTCTAAAGAAAGGGCCATTTTCCCTTTTAAGTGATCCTTGGCTTTTTTTAATTCTTTAGCAGAAACGCCTTTTTGGCTAATTTTCTTATATTCTCTTAAAATCGTTTTGATCCCTTTTTCAATATTGTTCACATCTAAACCAACCCGAGTTACCAAATAACCTGTATCAGTAGAAAAATTGGTTTCGGTAAAAACATAATAGGCCAGATTTAGTTTTTCTCTAATTTCTATCCACAGCCTTGAACTCATCATTCCTCCTAAAATATCAGCCAAAGCTTTCAAGGTATATCTTTGGGGATGAAAAAGATCATATCCCCTCACCCCCAAGCAGATATGGGCTTGGTCGGTTTTTCTAAAATGGAGCAAGAGATTAGGTTCTTCTTGTTTTTCAATGGTTTTTGGCTTTTCTCTGGGTAAAATATTTTTAATTTTGGAGAAAGATTTTTCAATTGTTTTGATTGCTTTTTTCTTTTCAAAATTGCCAGCCACACAAATTAAGGTATTCTTGGCTACATATTGAGAGGCTTTATAATTAATTAAATCCCTTCTTGAAATCCTTTGGATGGTCTCTTTGGTTCCGGTAATGGGCCAACCGGCGGGTTGGTCCCCATAAAGCAATTCTGTCCACAAAATTTGAATATAACTCATAGGATTGTCATAATGCATGTTAATCTCCTCTTTAATCACCCCCCTTTCTTTCTCTATTTCTTTAATGGGTAAGGTAGAATTAAGAAAAATATCAGACACCCAATCTAAAGCCAGGTCGAAAAAAGAATTTTTTACTTTTACAAAATAGCCGGTATATTCATCAGATGTAAAAGCATTATAAATTCCCCCGACCCTATCTAGTGTTTCAGAGATAGCCTGACTGGTGGGCCTTTTTTTTGTTCCTTTAAAAAGCATGTGTTCCAAAAAATGAGAAATCCCGTTTAATTTTTTTTCTTCATGTTTTGAGCCAGTGCCCACCAACACCAAAACTGTCACCGCCTGGGTGTTTTTTTGAGGAATCACCAAAACCCGAAGACCATTTGGGAAAACTATTTTTTGGCACATAGATGCTAAGTCTATTTTAGCAATTTTCTCTTTGATTAAAAAGTGCCCACCACTTAGTGGGCACCTTTAAAATTAATCAGCTCCCCCAAAAATCCCAAAATCAATCTCTTCCTTACCCTTAAAACAATTCTCTTTTTTGGACGCTGGGTTTTTAGGATTCTTGCTAACGCCCCTTATTTTTTCTTTTTCACATAAGGGACAAACCCACTCTGTCCAGTTTCCCAAGAAAGGATCATGGAAAACTTTTTTCTCCAAAGGCAAATTATGCTTTTTACAACCTACCGAAGACTTCATCTTACACCTCCAAAAAAATTTTTAAGGTTCTTTAAAAATTGAGCCCCCCATTTTTGGTTGGGAGGCTTCAAATTTTTAATTTATTTATGTTTTTTAATCCTTATAAAATAAAACCTCCCAACCTGCTTTCAAAATAATAAACCAAAGCAAAATATAGGTTAGGAGGGAAATATTAAGTTTTTTCTTGTTTTGAAACAACATTTTAAAAAAGAATATTTAAAAGAAGACGCAAAAAAGTAATTTTTATTACACCAAAAACCTTAAGTATTAAGTTTTTCTTTTAAATAACAAACCAGGTCTTTAATCTTTACTCTTTTTTGTTTCATTGTATCTCTCTCCCTTACTGTAACATCTTCTTTCTTTAGACTCTCAAAATCTACGGTTACACCAAAGGGACAACCAATCTCATCTACCCTTCGGTAACGCCTACCGATTGAATCTGCATCATCATATAAACAATAAAAATGGGGTTTGAGTAAATTATAAACCTCTTTGGCTTTTTTCACCAAAGGGGGTTTGTTTTTTAATAAAGGGAAAACGGCCACTGAGATGGGGGCTATTTTTTTGTTTAACCTTAACAATATCTCTATTTCTTTTGTTGATTTGGTGGTTTTGGTCCGGCCTCCTTTAATTTCTTGATAACCTTCGCACAACAAAGCCAAAAACAATCTTTCTACCCCAATAGAGGTTTCAATAATCCAAGGGAAATACCTTTCCTTTTTTTCTGGATCAAAATAACTAAGGTCTTCTCTGGAAGACTGAGAATGGTTTTTTAAATCCCAATCGCCCCGATTATGAACCCCTTCTATTTCTTGCCAACCAAAAGGAAATTTGTATTCTATATCTATCTGTTCTTTAGCATAGTGGGCTCTCTCTTTTTTGGGCACTTTCTTAATTCTTAAATGATCTTTCTTCAGACCTGTTTTTCTTAGCCATTTTAATCTTTCTTTTAACCAAAAATTGAACCAATTTTTAGCCTCTTTAGGATGACAAAACCACTGCATTTCCATTTGTTCAAACTCTCTTGTTCGGAAAATAAAGTTTTTGGTGGTGATTTCGTTCCGAAAGGCTTTTCCAATCTGGGCCACCCCAAAAGGAATCTTGGCCCGGGTAGTATTCAAAATGTTTTTAAAATTCACATAAATTCCTTGGCAGGTTTCTGCCCTTAGATAAGTGACGGCTGAATCTTCTTCTATTGGACCCACAAAGGTTTTCATCATTAAATTAAACTTTTTAGGCTTGGTTATCTTGCCTCCACATTCAGGACATTTCTTATTTTTGGTTTCTTCTATCTTAAATCTTTTATGACAACTCCTGCATTCTACCAACTCATCAGCAAAACCAGCCGTTAAATGGCCGGAAGCCTTCCAAACCTGGGGCGACATTAAAATAGAAGAATCTAGGCCAAAAATGTTATGATGATCTTTAAGCATTTCTTCCCACCAAAGTTTTTTAATGTTGTTTTTCATTAAAACCCCTAAAGGCCCAAAATCATAGCAAGAAGCAAACCCTCCATAAATTTCAGAAGAAGGAAAAACAAATCCCCTCCTTTTTGAAAGTGAAACAATTTTTTCCATTAACTCTTTCATATTAGTTTATTTTAATTTAATCATTGGACTATTCCCAATTCTTTAGAAACCTGGGGATCAGTAGCCAAACTCGTATCAAGAGGAGAAGAGGTGGCAGAAATAATTTTCTCCGTCCACACATCTTCTCCACTTATCTCCGCTTCTCCGATCAAGAGAGGAATTTTCCCCTTCTGAGATTTATCTGGCATAAAAGCAACCTGAAAGGCCAAACTCAAAGAAGACTTCTCTACCCCTACCCCCCTTTCTACCTCTCCTATCGACCAAACCACCTCTCTTGATTCAGGGTCAAAAGAAAACTTGGAAGCCTCTTTTTCAGGAAAAATCCGGCCAGTCAATTCTACATTCTCTGGCAAAACAGCCCTTACCTTGGCTTCCTTAATGGTGGAATAATAATTTTTTATCTCCCAAACAATAGTATAGGTGGTTGTTTCTCCTACTTCGGGGGGTAAAGGACCTGAATTTCCAAAGACCTCATCATAATAAAACCCTCTCTGAACCAGCTCTATTTTTGAACTCACTTTTGTTAAAAATTCTTCCTTGATGCCCTTTACTAAAATAATATTTTTGAGGGCTGGGTTCTCAATTCCTTTTAAATCTTCTTTGAGTTTTACCCAAAAATCTAACCTTGCTTCTTCAGTAATATCTATATATTGAAGTTCGGGCACGTCTTTCCAATCAAAAACCACAATATTGCTTCCTGGTCTCACATATCCTGAATCAGATTTTAGGGTTTCGTAATCAAAGGCTTCTCCCTCTAGTTGACAAACCATAAACACCTCTGTCAGTGGTTCTTGACCAATATTTTTAAGGAAAACTTCATAATGAAGCCATTCTCCCGGCAGAGCCACATATTGGGGGTTGCCATTAATTTCTTGACGAATATAAACCAGGGGTCTGACGATTTCTATTCCTTTGTTTATCTCTTTTAAGACTAAAAACCTACCCTCTTTAAAAACCCCAATCCTCCCCTTAAAAAACTTGGTCTCTCCTATTTTCCCCTCTAACTTTCCCTCAATTTCAATCCTTCCTCCTTGGCCCTTATTCAATACAGGAATTTCCCATTCTTCCATTTCTAATGATTCGGGAGAAGCTCTTAAGATCTCAAAGTCTACCGGATATTCCATTTTAATCACCACATTAGATAAGGGATAATCGATATTAGAAAAATAATTTACATTTAAAATAATTTTTTTGCCACTCTCTGCTTTAGGGGGAAAATCAAAATCAAAGGTCAGGGGCACAGATTTTATTATAGTAGTAAGGGTGGTAAAGGACTCATAATAGGCTTTAAGATTTTTAGGCCGGAAAGAAAGGGTAGCCCGGGCTTCTACTGCTTCGTCTATTTTCCCTAATAACCTGGCCTCAAAAGAGAAGGTCCTTTCTTCTCCAGGATAAATAGCCTCTCCTAGCTCTTCTACCCCTATCTCTACCCTTCTTGAGGTTCCCTCTGGCAAAATAGCTTGCTCTGGATATTCAAAAATCAACCTGGGGTCTTCTAACCGAAGGTTGCCATTGTTTTTGAACTTTACCAAATACTCAAATTTTTCGCCCACCCCAATTGATTCAGGGCCCAGAATCTCCAATTTTACTACCTCTTTGGAAAAACTATTTTTTTGCCAAATCCAATAACCCGCTAAAAGAAAAAATAAAAACAGGAAAAATAAAAATGTGAAAAATCCTTTCTTCATTGTCTTTTTAAATAAGTCAAATAATACTTAGTCAAATTAATTAACTGTTTTAAAGATTTTAACTCAATTTTTAATTTTGATAAAGTGGAAATTTCTTTTTCTAAAAAAATTCTTAAAATTTTTATTGTATCCAAAGAAACCTCTCTCCCCTTAGAAAATTTTTTGTGGCATTTTTGACAAATTGCTCCCCCCTCTTGAAGAGAAAAATAAATTTTTTCAGGAATTAGTCTTTTTTGGCAAAAAACACAAAAATAAAGTTGGGGCTTGTATCCCAAAAAAGAAACCAAATTCCAAAAAAAATAACAGTAGACCAATCTCCAATCAAAAACCTGAAAAGAAGGTTGATTGAGTTTTTTTAGGGTTTTTTTTAAGAGATCCCAAATTTTCTCATCTGGCTCTTGGCCAGCAATCAGCCCATCGGCTGTTTCTGATATTTTGAAAGCTATAGCCAATCTTTTTAAATCTTTTCTCAAATTCTCAAATTTATCAATTAAAATGGCATCGGTTAAGGTTTTGTAGGTTCTTCCCTGAATAAATTCAATTTCAGAAAGACAAAAGAGGTCAATACTTGGCCTCAGTTTTGATTTAATTTTCCTAATCCCCTTTCCCAAAATTTCCAATTTCCCAAAATCTTTTGTATAAACAGTAAACAATTGATCTGCCTCAAACCTGTCTTCTTTTTTTAAAACAATTCCCTGGGTTCGATAGTGTACAAACATTAAAGTTAAGTTTTTTTAATAGCCAAGGTAATCTCTTTTTCATTTATCTTTATTGTTTTCTCAAGGAGATATTTTTCTTTTTTCTTTGGTTCAATTTTTTTAATCTTCCCTTCTTGGCAAATCATTGATTGATATTTTTCTAAAACCTTCTTTAGCCATAAAGAATCGGTTAAATAGCCTACCAAAATCTCATTCACGGGTTTTAGGTTTGCCCTTTTTCGCATTTCTTGAATATGCCTAATAATTTCCCTAACCGTTCCTTCTTCTTTTAACTCTTTGGTGATTTTTTTATCTAATCTTAGTTTTTTGCCAAAGCTGATCTTTTTTACATTTAGTTCTTCTTTTATCAATTCTATTAACTCTTTGGCTAATTTTTTTTCAGGAATTACCAGTTCCCTTAAGGGTTGGCGGACTTTTATTTTGGCCCTTACCCTCTCTGCCAAACCCTGGCTAACGATTTCCCTTGCTTTTAGCATTTCCCTCTCCAGTTTTTTGTTAATCAGTTTTTTCTTTGGTTTGGGATAATCAGCCAAATGAACACTTTCTGGATCTTTGGAGGTTTTTAAATTCTGGTAAAGATACTCGCTTAAAAACGGTAAAAAGGGAGCCATTAGTTTGCTTAAAACAAATAATGTATGATAAAGGGTTTGAGAATATTCTTCTTTTTCTTTAAGATCGAAAGGTTTTTGAAACCTTTGTCTTGATCTTCTGATATACCAATTAGAAAGATCGTCAACAAACATTTCCAAAAGCCGGCTGGCTTTGGTTAATTCATATTGATCCATCCATTTTACTAAAGAGAGGTTTAAATTATTCAACCGAGAAAGAATCCATTTGTTAAGCAAGCCTTTCGCTCTAAAATTCTTTTTGGGCTTAAAATCCTTTTCTTTATAGGTTTCAAAAAAGAAATAACAATTGAGAAGCGTAGAGATTACCTTTCGCCAAACCTCTTTCACTCCTTCTGAAGAAAACCTATAATCTTGACCAATAGGGGTTGAAGCTAAAAGAAAATATCTCATGCTATCTGCCCCATACTGATCAAAAATCTCTTGAGGATCTGTATAGTTACCTAAACTTTTGCTCAATTTTCTACCTTGGGCATCCAAAATCAAACCATTAACAATTACATTTTTAAATGCTGGCTGATTCTTCCCCAAACCTATATCTTTTAAGGTCAAGGCTCCAGCCAAAACATGAAGGGTGTAAAACCATCCCCGAGTCTGATCTAATCCTTCGGCAATAAAATCAGCCGGGAAAGTATTTTCAACTAGTTTTTTATTTTCAAAAGGATAGTGCCATTGGGCATAGGGCATAGAGCCAGACTCAAACCAACAATCAAAGACCTCAGGAACCCTTCTCATTTTTTGGGCACACTTTGGGCACCTTAATATCACTTTATCAATATAAGGACGGTGGAGATCTTTTAATTTATATTTTTTAATGGCTCTTTTTTCTAGCTCCCTAAGGCTACCTACGCAAAGATAGTGTTGGCAGTTCTCACACTGCCAAATAGGAATAGGAGCACCCCAAAACCTATTTCTGGAAAAGCCCCAGTCTTTGGCCTCTTTTAACCATTTTCCAAATCTTCCTTCTTTAATATGGGCTGGCACCCAATGAATTTTTTTATTGTTTTTTATTAGTTGTTTTTTGAATTTTCTAACCGCGATATACCAACTCTCAATAGCGTAATAAAGCAAAGGAGAATCACAGCGCCAACAAAAAGGATAGGTGTGTAAGATTTTTTCTTCTTTATATAAAAGATCCCTTTCAGCCAGGTTTTTAATTATTTCTGGATCGGCATCCTTTACAAATAGATTGGCAAATCCCTCGACTTCTTTTTTGAATTTTCCATCATTTCCAACAATATGGAAAAATGGAAGTTTGAACTTTTTAGCCAATTCAAAATCTTCTTGACCATACATTGAAGCAATATGGACAATACCAGTACCTTCTTCCAAAGAAACAAAACTGGCAGGTAAAACCTTAAAAGCGTTTTCAATAAATGGGGGGTTTGTTTTTCTTAAAACCTCAAATAAGGGTTGGTATTCAAGATAAAGAAGTTTCTTTCCTGAAACCTTCTTTACCACTTCATAGCTTCCCTTTAAAACCTCTTTTCTCTCTTTGGCCAAAAGATAATTTTCTTTGTTTTGTTTTACTAAAAGATATTCAGCCTGAGGATTTATAGCCAAAGCCACATTGGCGGGCAGGGTCCAGGGAGTGGTGGTCCAAACCAAAAAATAGGTATTAGAGGTTTCAAAATCTTTAATTTTAAACTTAATAAAAAGGGAGGGATCTTTTACCTCTTTATATCCTAAATTTACCTCAAAATTAGAAAGAGGGGTGCCACAGCGTGGACAATAAGGAGTCACTCTATAATCTTTGTAAACCAGATTGTTCTCCCAAAGTTTTTTTAGAACCCACCAAACAGATTCAATATAGTTGTTATCTAGGGTAGCATAAGCTTTTTTATAGTCTGCCCAGCGGCCTACCCTTTTTAGGGTTTTTTCAAAATCCTTTACGCATCGGAAAACAGAGTTTCGGCAAGCTAGATTGAATTTTTCAATTCCCATCCTTTCAATCTCTCTTTTGTTTTTTATCCCAAGCTCTTTTTCAATTAGATTCTCTATTGGCAAACCATGACAATCCCAACCCACCCTTCTGGGAACCTGATAACCTCTCATTGTCCAATATCTCAAGACAGTATCTTTAATGGTGGTGGCTAAAATATGGCCATAGTGAGGTTTGCCGGTAGCAAAAGGAGGCCCATCATAAAAACTAAAATAAGGCCTGCCCCTTCTTTGCTGGATTGATTTTTTAAATATTTGATTCTTTTCCCAAAATTTTAGGATTTTTTCTTCAATTTGAGGAAACCGAAAACTCATAGTTTTAGTTTTCTTAATTCGCCAGGTTGAATAAAACTTTTCTTAGCATTCTTGATAAAATCTCTTGGACCCCAACCCTTAATTTTTCCTTCTAATAGCCACAAAGGATCACCGTGACCAACAATGAGAATGTTTTTCCTTTTATGCTTTTTTTCAAGTTCTTGCCAAAAAGAATAAATCCTTTTTTGACATTCTGCCCAACTCTCTCCTTTGGGAGGCCTTTGAAAAAAACGAGAAGGTGAAATTAGAGGAAATTCTTTATAAAAAACTTCTTTTGGGGAACCGTGGTAAATCCCCAAATTAATATCTCTTAACCTTTTATCAAAAATTATTTTCTTGTGCAATACCTTAGCAACAATTTCTGCAGTTTGTTTGGTCCTAAAATAATCAGAAGAGTAAATCAAATCGATCCCTATTTTTTTTAACTTTTGGGCTACTTTTTGAATTTCTTTTTTGGCTTCTCTGGTTAAACAAATTTTAGGAGAATCAGGAAAGGGATAGATTATCTTTCTTTTCCTTTTTTGATAAATGGTCTCTCCGTGTCTTAAAAGAAAATAGGTATTTTTCATAATTTAAATCACATTTTTGTGGGAGCAGAAATCCCCATCAAGTCTAAAGTATTTTTTATTACTTCTTTTGTCGCTAAAATTAAAGCCAGGCGAGCCCTTCTAAGATCCTTGTCTTCTGAAAGAACCTGACAATTTTGATAAAATTGATGAAACAAACTGGCTAATTCTATCGCATACCGGGTAACCCTTTGAACCTGATAATTCATGCTTATTTCTTTTATCATCTCTGGAAATTTTATTAGTTGTTTTATTAGTCTCAATTCGGAGGGGTGGCTTAATAAATTTAGAGTCTCTTTATCTTTGATTTTTAGGTTTTTTAATCTGGACTTTCTTAAGATTGAACAAATTCTGGCATGAGCGTATTGAACATAATAAACCGGGTTTTTTTCCGAACGCTCTCTAGCTAAATCCAGATCAAAATTCAAGTGTGTCTGGGCAGATTTCTCTAAAAAGAAAAATTTTACTACATCAGGAGGGATTTTTTTCAATAATTCATCCATTGTTACAAAAAAGCCCAACCTTTTAGACATTTTTAATCTTTCTTTTTTTTCAAAAAGGGTAACAAACTGAAGCAAGATTACTTCTAATTTTCCTGGAAAACCCAAAGCGGCCACCCCTGCTTTTAAGGCAGGGACATCTCCTGCATGATCTGCTCCAAAAATATCAATAACCCTATCATACTTTTTCTTCTTAAATTTAAAATAATGAAGGGCTAAATCACCTGCCAAATAAGTTTTCCAGCCATTTTTTTTAACCAATACCCTATCCCTGTTGTCACCCAACTGTTTAGATTTAAACCAAATTGCCCCTTCTTTTTCATAAAGCAAATTTTTCTTTTTTAAGATCTTTAAAACCTTCTCCACATAATTCTTTTTATGTAACTCGCTTTCTGAAACCCACTCATCAAATTTAATACCTAATTTTTTAACAGTGCTTTTAATCATCTCTTTTAAAATAATTTTGGCTGCCTTTTCTCCTGCTTTATAAGGATCTTTTTCTTTTATCCTTTTTCTTAATTCTTCAATATGTCTTCCTTTATATTGGGCTTTATCTGTATTCAAAACAGAATGTCCCAAGGCTAAAATCTGCATTCCGTAGTCATTTATATAATAGGCCCTTTTTACTTTAAAACCTGCCCTTTCTAAAACCCGTGAAAGGGTTTCTCCAAAAGGTCCGCCCCGACTATTTCCTACAGTTAGGGGCCCAGTAGGATTGGCAGAGATAAATTCTACTTGAACCTTTTTCTTTTTGGGTTTTAAACTTCCAAACCTTTCTTTTTTCTTTAAAATTTCCAATATTTGTTCTCTTAGAAAGGGGCCTGAAAGAAAAAAATTAATGAAGCCCGGTTCTTTAAATTCAATTTTTTCAAAAAAAATCTGCGATTCTTTTTCTGAAAGTAGGTTCTCAATAAATTTTTTGGCTATCTCTTGGGGTTTTTGTTTTAACTTTTTGGCCAATAAAATTGCCAAATTGGTGCTCCAATCGCCAAACTGTTCTTCTTTTGAAGGAAAAAGAGAATATTGAAAAACCCTTAATTTGGGAAAGGTTTTTTTAAGGACTCTTTCTATTAAATTTTCGATTTTCTCGCTCACCATAAATCATTTTCATTCTACCTAATTTTTTGTTAGAATAAAAGAATGAAAATTCTCTCTGAAAATAAAAAGGCTTTTTTTAATTACGAAATTTTAGAAAAATTTACCGCCGGTATTTCTTTAACCGGTCAAGAAGTAAAATCTTTAAAAACAAGAGGGATAAATTTAGCTGGTTCTTATGTGGTAATAAAAAACGGAGAAGCGTTTTGGGTTGGAGCCAAAATCCCTCCCTACCAGCCCAAAAACGCCCCTTCTGATTATAATCCGGAAAGATCTAGAAAGCTTCTTTTAAAAAAATCTGAAATCAAATATCTCCTGGGGAAATCTAAACAAAAGAACTTGACTTTAATCGCCTTAAAATTGTATACTAAAAAAGGCAAAATCAAGTTAGAGCTTGGTTTAGCAAAAGGAAAAAAGAAAGCCGATAAAAAAGAAAAAATAAAAAAGAGAGAGGCAGAAAGAGAGCTCCAAAGATATCTAAAAGGGGGTGGTAGGATTTGACGGTGGTGGGAGCCAAGAGAGGCAGGCCGAGTATTCTCGAACCTCGTTAAACTTCGAGAAAACAAAAAGTGCCAACTTAAAATCTCTTCCCGCTTTAGCCACTGTCTAAAGCGGCATCCCTTTGCCGATTCTCGCTAAGCAAAGAGGGTGTGATAAAAGCGAGAAAGTTCTTTTTGTTCAAATTAAAGTAAAGGGAAAGAGGGTTGCCCAATTTCTCTCTTTTCCTTCCTCTAAAAAATTGGGCTAAGCCTGTAGAACTTTCTTGGCAAAAACTACCGGATCTGGGTTCAAATCCCAGCACCTCCACAATAAAAAATTTATCTCTTGCTTTTAAAAAATAGGTTTGTTAATATTGAATTACAAATTTAACCAAAATTGATAAAAAAACCTTTAATCAACAACCAAATAAGGGCAAGGAAGGTAAGATTGATTGATGAAAAGGGCCAAAATCAGGGAATTTTTTCTTTAGAAGAGGCATTAAAAATGGCCAAGGAAAAAAACCTAGATCTTATTCAGGTTACCGAAAAAGCAGATCCTCCAGTTTGTAAATTAGGAAATTATGGAAAATTTATTTATTCTCTCCAAAAAAAAGAAAGAAGGGGAAGGGAGGGAAAGAAGGTTGGCGAATTAAGAGTAGTAAGAATAGGGTTTAATATTTCTCCTCACGACTTAGAAACAAAAGCAAAACAGGCAGAAAGGTTTTTAAAAGAAGGATGCCCCTTAAGGTTGGAAATGATATTAAGAGGGAGAGAAAAAGCCTTGGCTGATTTTGGAAAAGAAAAAATTGAAAAACTAATTGAAATTTTGAACCAAAGAATTCCTTTAAAAATTGAAAGAGAAATAAAAAAAGAGCCCCGGGGCTTCACTGTAATTATTAAAAAACAATGAAACCCAAAACCAGAAAATCAATTATTAAAAGGTTTAAAATCACCAAAACCGGCAAAATCCTTAGGAGGGCTCCCGGCCAAGATCATTACCGAGCCAAAAAATCAGGGAAGGTAAAAAGAAGAAAAAGGAAGCTGGTACCGCTCTCTAAGGGTGAGGCAAAGGTAATAAAAAAATTTCTTTATTACTAATTTTTTTATTTTAAATTTATGGTAAGAGTTAAAAGAGGAAAATCAGCCAGAAAGAGAAGGGGCTATCTTTTAAAACATGCTAAAGGTTATCGCTGGGGGAGAAAATCAAAATATCGAGCGGCCAAAGAGGCCTTACTTCATGCTTGGAGTTATGCTTATCGAGACCGAAAAAGAAAAAAGAGAGAGTTTAGAAAACTGTGGCAAGTTCAAATTAATGCTGCGGCCAGAGAATTAGGCTTGAGTTATTCTAAGTTTATCTCTGGATTAAAAAAAGCCAAAATTGAACTCAATCGCAAAATTTTAGCCCAAATAGCCAAGGTACATCCTGAAGTTTTCAAAAAAATTTTTGAGAAAGTAAAAGAGGCACTAGAAAAGTAAAATCTATTTTTTGCTCCAATTTTCTTGAAATTAGTTTCTCACAAATTAAATTGTGGGGGTTTTTATATAAAAACTTAAGGTCTCAGGCCTACAAAAACCAAAAATAATCCTTAATAAAAATCAGAAAAATCTTTTGTAAGGTTTAACCAGTCATTTAGGGTAAGGGTTTGGGGTCTTTGGTCTGGCTGAATTTTATTTTTCTCTAACCACTTTTTAACTTCTTCTTTTCCTAAATTGAGCTTTTTAACAAAATTGTTGATGATTTTTTTTCTGGGTTGGGAAAAACCAGCCTTTAAAATTTGGAAAAATTTTTTAGTAAATTCTGGATTAACATATTGAGGTAATTTTTGGGGAATTATTTTTATAATGGCTGAATCTACCTTGGGTTGGGGCCAAAAAGATTTTTTAGAAACATAATCTATAATTTCTGCCTTAGCATAAAACAAAACCGAAATTCCTAAAATATTATTCTCTTGGCAAATCCTTTGGGCTACTTCTTTTTGGATTAAAAGAATCATTTCTTTTGGCTGATTTTTTGGACTTTCTAAAAATTTCCTAATAAGAGGGGTGGTTAAATAAAAGGGTAGATTTGCCACCACCTTAAAAGATCTTGGTTTTGTTTTTAAAGAATTTATTTCAATTTTTAGAATGTCGCCCCGAATTATTTCTATATTAGAAAAATCTTTTAAGATTTCTTTTAGAATTTCTACCATTTGAGAATCTTTTTCAACAGCTATCACCTTTTTAACCCTTTTGGCTAATTCTTGGGTTAAAATTCCTAACCCTGGCCCAATTTCCAAACAAATATCTTTTGAATTTAAATTGGCTGTTTTAATAATCTTTTTTAAAACCCTTTTATCAATTAAAAAATGCTGGCCTAATCTTTTTTTAGGAAAAAGAGAGTGTTTTTTTAACAAAAATTTTAGGGCTTTTTTTGAGCCAAACTCCATTCTTTTATTTTACCAAACCACCTCAAGTTCAAGAAAATTTTTCTATACCAACCAGCCCAACCATAAATCTTCTCGAAGTGGAATTTAAGGAACCTCTTGACAAAAAGGCACCAATAAGGTAAAAATAAAACAGAAAATTGAAAATTAAATATGGAAAAAAGGAGGGAAAAATGGAAGAAAAAGACATTATAATAATTAAAAAGTCTCGAGATAATCGGATTATCCTTTCTACGAAAGGGTTAGAAATCCGACGAAAAGGAAAACCAGTAAAATTTGAGTCACCTGGAATTGGTTTTGTTTACCTAGTAATTGATTGTTCTACTAGTATGTCAGAAGGTAATAAGCTTTCTCAAGCCAAAAGGGGCGCGATTGGGTTTGCTAACAAAGCCATAGCCCAAGGCTATTTTGTTGGTTTGATTCGATTTGATAGTTACGCAGATTGTTTATGTGAACCTACCCGGGAAATATCATTATTAAAACAAAAGGTGGAAATGCTAGATCCGGGAGGCTTTACTTTTATGGCAAAAGCGATCTCGCTGGCTCACAAAACACTTAAAAACGGAAGGGGAAAAAGAATCATTGTGGTAGCAACTGATGGAGAACCTAATGGCCCTGGTGATCCTGAAACTAGTCTAGCAGCAGGAGAAGCAGCAAAAAGAGATGGAATCGAAATAATTGCTATTGGTACCGATGATGCCGATTGGAATTTTTTAAGAAAGCTTGCTTCACGAAAAGATCTAGGGATTAAGGTTTCGCGCCAAAAATTTGGAGAAACCATTGCTTTAACTGTTAAAAATCTACCCTAATTAGAAACTAAAAAGAAAGGAGGTGATTAAAATGCCAGAATACTGGGAAATTCATTGGGAAGATTATTATGAAATACTCCAAGTTCACCCTTCGGCTGAACCAGAGGTAATTGAAGCAGCTTATAAAAGATTAGCCAGAAAATATCATCCAGATTTAAATCCAGGAACTCAAGAACAAATGAAAAGGATTAACCGAGCCTATGAGGTTTTGAAAAACCCTGAAAAAAGAAAAAGGTACGATAGCGAGTGGTTTAAAAGAAATGGAGTTAGTAATAATTGGGCAAAATCTTCTACTTTCCCAAAACCCAAACCAGTAGTTACTCCTCAGCATATCTGTTTTAAAGATCTAATACCTGGAGAAGTCCGAAGAGCTTCTTTTACCGTTAAAAATGTTGGTGGGCCCTACAGCAGAATCTGGATCAGTAACCCCAACTCTTGGGTAAAAATTGTTGCTTATTATTCATT
>CAZJJV010000006.1:0-26185 GCA_964546415.1 uncultured Candidatus Saccharibacteria bacterium | reverse complement strand
CTAAAATAGTGCCAATGCCAGCGGTAGCCATCTTTTCATAAAGCTTTGGCGAACCCTCAGTACCTCCGGTAATTTCAGTCAAAGCGATTTTCCCGCATCTTCTGTCTGGAGAACCAACAAAAATTTTAGGGCCTGCTCCAATCTGATCAGCCTTTTGATATTCTGGAATTTCTTTTAAGAGGGATATTAAATCCTCTAATCTTACCAATTCTTTTTCTTTCTTTTTTATTAAATCTTTTAAAAATTTGGCAGCCAGATTATCACAAACAGTATGAAGACACATTAAATTAAATCCTAAAATTTTTGCACAATCTACCGTTCGTTGATGGTTTTTAGCATTTGTGCCTCTGGCCACCTCATCAATTCTTTCTTTCATCAAGTCTTCGGCAATATTGATAGGAACCCCATATTGGTTTAAAACATCACATTGAAGCTCCATTACTTCGTGGAGGGTAGCCAGGGCCTTCCCTAAAGGATGATGAGAAATAATCAAATCTATTCCGCCAATTTCTTTGGCTAATAAAATTTCAGCTGGCTCAATATCTATTCCCACTAAAATCTTCTTGATTTCTTTATCTTCAGCCACATGTAAAATCCTTGAATCAGAATAGGGGTTTTCTAGGCTTTCTAAATCAAACTCTTTTTTCTCTTTGTCAGAAAGTTTTTCATACTTTTCCCTTCTTCTTTTCAAAACCTCTTCCACCCCTTCTCTTCCTCTAAAATCAGCGTTCTTTCCCATTTCAATTGCTAATTTATAAATCTCTTTTATTTTCATAAGATTTTTTTAGTTTATATTGGTCTAATATTTTTTGATAAAGTTTTTGAATTAATTCTTCTTGTTTTTTTAAATCCAAAACCTCCCGCCGAATTCGGGCTTTTTCTTTCCGAAGATATTTCTTTAAACTTTTTGGCAATTTCTTTTCTACCATTTAAACCAAAAAATGTTAAACTTAGGCAATTTTTTGATTTTAATTTATAATCTGTCATTTTGCAACTTAAATTTTGCATTTTTAATTTTGCCTTTTGCCTTTTTACTATTCTCCTTTTATCACTGCCAAGGGTACTAATCTGGCTACCTTTTTTGATAAACCGGCATTGTGAACCACTTCAATTACCTCATCTACATTTTTGTAGGCTTGAGGAGCCTCTTCAGCAATTCCTCGCATTGAATAACATTTCACAATAATTCCTCTTTTCCCTAATTCTTGAACAACTTGATGACCAGAAATTGTTCTAGTGGCTTTTTTCCGAGACATAGTGCGACCTGCCCCATGGGAAGTTGAATGAAAGGCTTCTTTACTAGCTTCTGTCCCTACTAAAATGTAAGAAGCGGTTCCCATTGATCCAGGAATAATTACAGGTTGGCCTGCTTTTCGATATCTTTCTGGAACTTCTGGGTGTCCTGGTGGAAAAGCCCTGGTTGCCCCTTTTCGATGAACCGCTACCTCTGTTTCTTTTCCATCAATCTGATATTTTTCTTTCTTGATAATATTGTGGGCAACATCATATAAAACAGTTAATTTTCCAGCCCTCTGGCCTAAAACATTCATCCAGGCCTTTCTAATAAAATAAGCGATCATTTGCCTGTTTGCCCAAGCATAATTAGCGGCTGAAGCCATAGCAGAAAAGTACCTTTGCCCTTCTGGAGAATTAAAAGGAACACAGGCAAACTCTCTATCTGGAACCTTAATTTTATATTTATTAAGCATTAAAGGAATAAATTCCCTTAAATAATCAGAACAAACCTGATGACCCAACCCCCTTGAGCCACAATGAACCATTATGACAACTTGATCTTTAAATAAGCCAAAAACCTCTGCCACCCTTTCATCAAAAATTTCTGCCACTTTTTGAAGTTCCAAGAAATGGTTACCCGAGCCGAGAGTTCCCACCTGATCTCTGCCCCGATTTTTGGCATGGCTTGAAACCGCTGAAGTATCAGCCCACTCTAAACAACCTGAAGCTTCACAATTTTCAACATCTTCTTTTTCTCCATAACCTTGTTTTACCAAATAAGGTGCCCCTCCTTCTAAAATTTTATCTAATTCTTCAATTGAAAACTTTAATTGTCTTCCTCTTCCCAGGCCTGAAGGAACCTCTTTTTGGATTTCAATTGCTAAATTTTCTAGATAAGGAGCAATTTCATTATCTTTAAGCTCTGATTTCAATAATTTAATCCCGCAGTTGATATCAAAACCACAGGCGCCCGGGGAAATAATTCCATCTGAAACCCTCATTGCTCCAACAAATCCAATTGGCACCGAATAACCTTCATGGCAATCGGGCATAGCGATCCCATATTTTACTATTCCTGGCAAGGTGCAACCGTTTATCAGTTGAGGAATTGATTGATCTCGAAAAACCCCTTCTAACATTTTTTCTGAAACATAAACCCGAGCCGGCACCCTCATATCAGACCGAAAACTTTTAGGTATTTCCCAAAGATAATCTGAAACTTTTTTGAAATCTTTTTTGGAAATCATGGTATTTATATTATAACACAAGAACTATTTTTAATTACCTTAAATGTCAAACAAGATAATAGCCTCCCAGGTTCCATCTTTTTTCTGCCAAACCTTTAAATCGTGATAGGTGACTCCTTTAATATGAACCCCCATTCTTTTTAATTTTTTTCCGATTAAGGTTGCCTCAATTTCGTTTTCTAAAAATTTTTCAAATTCTACCTTCTGAAAAACCAGTTTTTTGGTTTCCACCAAATACAAAATTTCGCTCAGGAAATCAACCAAAAGCGAAGGCAGATCAAAAGATTTTACCTTAATTTTGATTTTTTCCTTTTGCCCTTTGCCTTCTTTTTCATATCTTCCCCCTTCAAACATTCCCACCATTGCATTCTCAAAAAGTTCTTCTTTGGTTTCACCAAAAACCTTAATTTTTAAATCGGCTTTGTGTTCTAAAACCTTAAACCCTTCTTTTCTCATAAATTTATTTTTAACTTATTAAACTCTTCTCTAACCACCCTTCTGTCATCCCAAGGAATTTTTTTATTACCTATACAAATTGAAGGCTCACAACCCTTGCCAGTAATTACCACTATATCTCCTTCTTTGGCCAACCTTAGGGCCTCTCTAATAGCCATTCTTCTGTCTAAAATTTCTTTGGCCCTTCCTTTTGTTCCAGAAGCTACTTGTTTAATAATTTCCATTGGGTCTTCATCGTAGGGATCTTCAGTAGTAACAATTACTGTCTTACAATATTTAGCCGCCAGTTCTCCTAAAACAGGTCTTTTCCATTTATCTCTTCCTCCTCCACAAGATCCCAAAACACAAATAAGAGAGCGGTGATTTGAATGATTAAGAGATTGAATTACGGTTTGATAAACCTTTTCTAAAGCATTGGGAGTAAAAGCATAATCTACAATTACTTTAAAAGGGTGAGAAATTACTTCTTCCATTCTTCCTGGCATTTTTTCAATTTTTGCCAAAGCCCTTTGACAAATTTTAAAATCAATCCCTTGAGAAATAGCTACCGAAACAGCAGCCAAGGCATTATAAAGATTAAAATCCCCTTGGAGTTTTAATTTTAAAGGATATTTTTTTAAATTTACTTCTCCCCTTTGGAGGCCATAGGTAATTTTCCTTTTTGCTTCAAACCCCCAAAAAAAATCTGCCTCTTTGTCTTCAATATTTATAATATGAATATTTTTTGTGGCCTCAAACAATGCTCCTTTGGTTTTTTTATATTTTTCATAAGAACCGTGAGATTCTATATGCTCTGGGCTCAAATTAGTAAAAACCGCTATTTCAAAATCGATAAATTTGTGGCGAAATTGTTTTATTCCCTCAGAGGTAACCTCCAAAACCGCATATTTGCATCCCTCATTGACTGCTTTTCTTAAAAATCTCTGGATAAAAAACCTCCCCGGCATTGTCATTCTTAAGGTATTCTTTTCTTCTTTTTTGCCAATTTTAAATCTAATTGAATTTATTAAAGCCGTTTTTTCCCCGGCTTCTTCAAAAATTTTAACGATCATCTCAGTAGTAGTGGTTTTTCCATTAGTGCCGGTAACCCCAATTATTTTTAATTTTCTTGAAGGAAAACCGTAAATTAAAGCCCCTAAAAAGGGGAACATTAGATAATAAAAATTAAGCAAAAAAGAAGGGATGATTTTTTTAAAAAATTCTTTCATTAAGGTATTAAGAAAAATGGTTTTCAGTTACTTTCTTACCTTTAGTCTATCAATTTAAGAATTTCTATCAAGGGCATAAAATATTTGAAAATCATTAAAAATTAGGTTAAAAGGTAAGAAGGCATGAAGTTAAAAACCTATATCAAAAATTTAATAAAATTAGTAAAAAAAGAAAGGGATGAAGAAATATCTACTACCTTTGAAGAAATAAAAAAACTCTCTGGTAAAGAAAGAGAAAGATTGGGTAAGGCCATTTTGAATTTAAAAGGAAAAATTATTGGAGAAGAGTTGGGTTATAAATTAATAAAGTTTGGCCGGAAAAAAGAAATCAAAACCGAAATTGCTGTTGGGGATTTGGTTTTAATAAGCAAAGGCCTTCCTTTAAAAAGTGATTTTTGGGGCACAGTTACTGAAAAGGGAAAGAGGTTTTTGGTGGTGGCAGTAGAAAGAATTCCTGATTTTAACCTTTCTGATATTAGAATAGATCTTTTTGCTAATGATATAACCTTTAGGAGGCAAATTGAAAATTTAAAAAACCTAACCCCTTGGGGCGCAAAGGCCTTGGGATTTGCTTTAGGAAAAAAACCAAAAAAATCTTTTCCTGCCCATTTCAGGTTGGTTGATAAAACATTAAATCATTCTCAAAGAAAAGCAGTTGCTTTTGCTTTAGGGAGTGAAGATCTTTTCTTAATTCATGGACCCTTTGGCACAGGTAAAACCAAGACCTTGGCTGAATTGGCTATCCAGGAAGCCAAAAGAGGAAAAAAGGTTTTGGTGGCAGCTGAAAGCAATGTAGCAGTAGATAATTTAGTAGAAAGGCTTTTTAAAAAAATAGATGTTGTCAGGATTGGTCATCCCTCAAGGGTTTCTAAAAATCTAAAAGAATCCACCCTAGCCTTTCAAGTAGAAAAAACCCGGGAATACGAGATTGTGGTGGAATTAAAAAAAATGGCCGAAGCCTTGATTTTGAAAAGAATCTCAATAAAAAAGCCCACTCCGGCAACAAAGAGGGGGTTAAAAGAAGAAAGGATTTTAAAATTAGCAAGAAAAGGTAAGGTAGCCAGGGGGCTTTCTCTAAAAACAATAAAAGAGATGGCAAGGTATATTTCTCTGAGCAAAGAAATTAAATCCCTTTTAGATGAAGCCAAGGCAGTAGAGGATATTATCATCCAAAAGGTAATAGAAAAAAAGCCCATTGTTTTGGCTACCAATTCTTCTTCGGCTTTGGAGTTTTTAAAAAATATAGAATTTGATGTGGCTCTGGTAGATGAGGCATCCCAGGCCACCATCCCGAGCACCTTAATTCCTCTCTCTAAAGCAAAAAAATTTGTTTTGGTCGGAGACCACAAACAATTACCTCCTACTATCTTAAGTTTAGAAGCCCAAGAGTTGAGCCAAACCCTTTTTGAAAAATTAATTTCCCGCTTTCCCCAAAAAGCCATTCTTTTGGACGTCCAATATAGAATGAATGAGTTATTAATGAGTTTTCCTAATTATCAATTCTATGGAGGAGAAATTAAGGCAGCCCCAAGGGTAAAAAACATTACCTTAAAAAATTTAAAATTAAAACCTGCTTCCTTCCCTCCTCCCTGGAATTTGGTCTTGAAACCAGAAAATGTTTTGGTTTTTATTGATACAAGCCAAAAAGAAAATAAGTTTGAAACCCAAAGAAGGGGATCCACTTCCAAAGAAAATCATTTAGAGGCTAATTTAACCAAAAACCTTGTGAGAAAATTATTAAAAATGGGGCTAAAAGAAGAAAACCTGGGAATTATTGCCCCTTATGATGACCAGGTGGATCTAATAAGAAGTTTGTTTGAAACAGAAAACATTGAGGTCAACACCGTAGATGGTTATCAAGGAAGAGAAAAAGAAGTGATTATTTTGTCTTTTGTAAGATCAAACAAAGAAAGGGAGATAGGGTTTCTGGAAGATTTAAGAAGGTTAAATGTAGCCCTCACTAGACCAAAAAGAAAATTAATAGCTATTGGAGACAGTGAAACCCTATCTTCTCATAAGACCTACCGAGATTTTATAAATTTTGTAAAAAAGAAGGGGCTTTATTTATGTTTAAAGTAAAAGCACCATTTAAACCAACTGGAGACCAGCCTCAGGCCATTAGAAAGTTAGTGAAAAATCTAAAAGCCGGTAGTAAACACCAGGTTCTTTTGGGTGTGACTGGTTCTGGGAAGACAGCTACTATGGGTTGGGTAATAGAAAAAATCCAAAAGCCTGTTTTAATTATTTCCCCCAATAAAACTCTTTGTGCCCAATTATACCAAGAATTCAGAGAGTTTTTCCCTGATAATGCAGTTCATTTTTTTGTCTCTTATTATGATTATTATCAACCCGAAGCCTATATCCCTCAAACTGACACCTATATCGAAAAAGATGCCAAAATTAATGAAGAGATTGATAGATTGAGACACGCGGCAGTTCAGGATGTTTTAACTAGAAATGATGTAATTGTGGTAGCCTCGGTTTCTTGCATTTACAATATTGGCTCTCCCGAAGATTATCAAAAGGTCTCTTTAGAGGTTGCCCCCGGAAAGAAAATCGAAAGAAAAGATTTTATTTCCCATTTAATCTCTTTGGGTTATCAAAGAAATGATATTGAATTTTTGCCCTCCACCTTTCGGGTAAGGGGAGAGATAATTGATATTTTTTTGGTGACCGGAAAAGAAATTTTGAGGATTGAATTTTTGGGAGATAAAATTGAAAAGATTTCAATCGCCAAAGAGCCTCTTTCTCCCTCTTATAAGGTCTTTAAGGGAAAATATTTTATTTATCCTGCCCATTTTTGGGTTACTCCTCAAGAAAGATTGAAAATCGCTTTAGAAAACATAAGATTGGAGCTTCAAGAAAGATTGAAAGAATTAAAAAAACAAAAAAAATTAGTAGAAGCTCAAAGATTAGAGCAAAGAACAAATTATGACTTAGAAATGATAGAAGAAACCGGCTATTGCCATGGAATTGAAAATTACTCTCGGCATTTAGAATTTAGAAAACCCGGAAGGCCCCCTTTTACCTTGCTGGACTATTTCCCAAAAGATTTCTTGGTCTTTATTGACGAATCCCATCTCACTATTCCCCAATTGCGGGCAATGGCAAACCAAGACAGATCAAGAAAGAAAAGCTTAATTGAATATGGTTTTAGATTGCCTTCAGCGATTGATAATCGGCCCCTAACCTTTGAAGAATTTAATCAAAAAATAAATCAAATAATTTATGTTTCAGCCACGCCTGATGAATACGAAAAGAAAAAAGCCACTAAAAAATACATCGTTGAGCAGTTGATTAGACCGACCGGACTAGTGGAGCCCTCTATTGAGGTAAGGCCCACCGAAAACCAGGTGAAAGATTTAATTAAGGAAATTAAAAAGAGAATTAAAATAAAGCAAAGGGTCTTGGTTTTAACCTTAACCAAAAGATTGGCTGAAGCCCTTACAGATTATTTGGCTAAAGAGAATGTTGCTTCTCAATGGCTCCACTCTGAGGTAAAAACCTTAGAAAGGCCTCAAATTTTAAAAGAATTAAGAAAAGGAAAATATGATGTTTTGGTGGGAATTAATTTATTAAGAGAGGGTTTAGATTTACCGGAGGTAGCCCTAATTGCTATTTTAGATGCTGACAAAGAAGGGTTTTTAAGGTCAGAAATGACTTTAATTCAAATTATGGGAAGGGCAGCCAGGCACCCCGAAGGCCATTGTATCTTATATGCTGATAAAATCACTAAATCAATGGAAAAAGCCATAAAAGAAATAGAAAGGAGAAGAAAAATTCAGTTGGCCTACAACAGAAAACACAAAATAATTCCAAGACCCATCATTAAGGCTATTAGAGATTGGCCGTTTCAGGAAAAAGAAAAAGAAATTTTATCAGAGTTTTGGATGATAAAAGACATTAAGCTTTTAGAAAAGGAAATGAAAGAAGCTGCCCAAAGTTTAGATTTTGAAAGGGCAGCCGAAATCAGAGATTTAATTAAAAAAATTAAATCAGGCCAAATTATTTAATCCTTTTCCAAACCAAATCTTTGGAAGCTACAAATTTTTCTGAATGGTTCTTACCAGGAGAAAGTTTAAAGATTTTGAAATAATCTGGGTTATGTTTTTTGATTAATTGTTGGATTTCTGGACTAAAAAGAAACTCTTTTCTTTTTTCTGGATTATCAAGAGCCCATTTAATCTCTTTAAGATGGTTTACTCCATAAATAAGGGTGATTTTTTTGTAACCTAACTCTGGAAGTTTAGAAAGAGAGTCAGCAGTTGAAAGATTTCTTAATATGTCAAAAAGTTGGCGCTTTGTAATTTCTCCTCTTTTAATTTTTTCAGCTTCTTTTTCAGCTTCTTCTTTAGCAATTTTTTCTGCTTTTTTGGGAGGAGTTTTGGTAATTTCAGGGGTAACACCAACCACTAAGCCTGCTACTCCCACTAAGCCCATTTTTAAAAATGTCCGACGGGAAATTGGTTTTTTTAATTTTAAATCCTTCAATAAACCTGCTAAACCAGCTAAACCAGTAATAAAAGTCCCACCATATAATCCGGTTTTTTTAAACCTAGCTTTTAAATCTGCTAATTCTTCGGCTGCCTTCGCATAAATAAAATGATCTTGCAGTAACCTTTCTGGTGTTTGGCTCCACTCAAAATCAAAACAAGCCAAATCTTTACCATATTTAGCAGTTAATAGTTCTATTTCATGATAAAAAACTCCTGATCTTAATACTTTTGAATTTTCAAATCTTAAATAGGCTTTTCTTAACTCAGCCAAATTATAGTGTTCATTAAATCTGGATTTAATATTCTTTAAATGTTTGTCTTGGGTTTTATCATACATTCCTAAGGCTTCGGGGGTAAACTCGCTTACCACGATATCGCTTTCTTGAATAGCTTTTTCAATTTCTTCTCTTTTATAAAGAAAGATTTCTGGAACATGGACTACTCCTATTGCCTCAATTTTAGTCTCTCCAATCTGCCATTCTTCTTTTCGCCAATTTTTTTCAATTTCTTCTTTACTAAAAAGAGGGTCTTGAGTGATTTCTTTATCAAGCTCTTGAGAATGCTTAGTAATTCTCTCAAAAATTTCTTTAGAGATTTTTTCCTTTTCCTCTTTTTCGGGCCTAGTATAGAATTTTTCTAAGTTTGGTTGCTCAAACTTCATAAATGATAACTTTTAGATAATCTTTGGCGGATTTCTTCTTCTACTTCTTGGCGATCTTTACCATACTTTTTCAAAGAATACTCTTTTATCAAATGGGCAATTTGGGGATCTCCTTTTTTGGGAGGGTAGGTGACAATATTGAATGGTTTTGAGGTTTCTCCCTTGATTAATAATTTTAAGGCTCCATTAAAGTTGTCGAAATTCACCAGATCATTTTCAGTAAAGGTTGGCTCAAATTGGGTTACTAAATATTTCGCATCTTCTGGCCCTACCCTAAAAGCCAAAATTGATCCCACATTGCCAAAAATTGCCTTTCGGGTCTCCTCTGAAAGTTGGCCAATATATTGATGGGCGAAAATTAGATTAAGACGATATTTTCTGGCTTCGGCCAAAATAGTGTTAATGGTGTCGGTAGTAAAATTTTGGAACTCATCAATATAAAGATAAAAATCTCTTCTTTTCTCTTGAGGAACATCTACCCGAGAGAGAGCAGATATCAAAATTTTCCCCACTAGAATCATCCCCAAAAGATAACTATTAATATCACCTAATCTTCCTTTAGATAAATTGCAAATTAAAATTTTTCCTTCATCCATTATTTCTCTAAAATTAAAGGCTGACCTTGTCTGACCAATAATAGGCCTGACTAAATCATTAGAAATAAATACATTCATTTTACTGGTAATATAAGGCACCATATTAGCCAAAGCCGCCTCTCCTCCTGCTTTTTCTGCTTCTAACTCCCAAAAATTCTTTACAAGAATATTTTTACATTTTGAAAGTTTGTACTTTCTGAAATCAGCGTCAGCCAAAACCCGGGGAACCTCAATTAAGGTATTACCTGAGTTAGGATCTTCCATTACCAAAAGCAAGGCGTTTCTCATATATTGTTCAAACATCGGCCCCCCAAAACCATGAGCCTTTAAATTATAAAGTTTTTCAAATATTTCTAACAATTCATTAACCACAAAGGTTTTCGATTCTGGATATCGGGGGTCATATTCTAACATATTCAATCCCATCGGCCGGCTACTCTCTCCGGGATTAAAATAAATTACATCATTTACTCTTTCTGAAGGAACTACCTCTAATATCTCTTCTGCTAAATCTCCATGAGGCTCCAATAAAGCCAACCCTTTTCCTGTTTCCATATCTTGGCGAATCATTTCTTTAAGCAAAGAAGATTTTCCGGTTCCGGTTTGTCCAACGATATAAAAATGTCTTCTTCTATCTTCACTCAACATTCTCACCTCTCTTTCTTCACCCCGAAAAACGCTTTTCCCAATCAAAATTCCTTCTTGGGGCAGATTATCAGGAGGAGGAGCCTGCTTGGCCTTTAACCACTTAATATGGGGAGTAAGAACCTGAGGAGAAGGAAAATGATAAAGGCCCGCTAATTCTCTGCTGGAGAGCAAAATAATTTCCTTCTCATTAAAAATCCTAAAAGAGAAATTATAAAAAAGTTTTTTTAATTTTTTACCAGAAAGTCTTCTAAATTTAATCTGATTTAAAATAGGAGAATTAAATTGTTCAAAAGCACTCTGAAACTGATCTAACAACTGAAAAGCCCTTTCTTTATTAAGAGCTGAAACTAAAATTCTTAAATTAACCTCAAATAGGGGCAAACTAGCTTTTTGAGAAATGGCTGAAATTTGGGCCTCTTGGGTAGGGGTAGGTTGGGAAGGCTCTTTTGGCTGAGATTCTTTTTTTGTTTCCGGAAAAAGCAATTCTGAAAAAAGAGACCTTTGAGGTTTGGCTCCAGAAATAGATTCGATAAGAGATTTGGCGGCTTTTTTTAGTGTTTTTTTTGCGGGCCTTATTAAAAGCTGGATAGCCGCCCCCTCTCCTTCTTTAGCTAATTTGGTAAAAATACTGGTAATCGGGCCTATTGGATCAGTAGAAAATTCTTGATAAAACTGGAGAGGAAAAACAGGGTTTTTGGCTAAATAGGCCACTGATCCTACTGCCTCACCTTCTGGATTGAAAACATTGTAATCTTTAACAGGTTGGACCTGAGCGGTGGGCCAAAAGCCCAATATTTGTTTTTCAATTGTTTGGGCTAAAGAACGAGGGGCAGCCAAATAAAAATGAATCTCTTCGCCTAACCGATGGACGGCTGTCTCAAAAACAATATAGGGATTACCCAAAAACCACCCTTTAAATTTTTTAGATTCTTTTAATCCGGCCAAAGAAGAATAGAATTGTTCTACGGTTTTAAAATATTCTTGAAGAGAAAATTCCTTTTCTTCTTTTAGGGGTTGTGGGATGGTTATTAAAAAAAGGGCTAAATTGACCCCCCGAGCTAAAAACCCTTTTCCTTTTTTTCTTTGAAGAACTAAAAGGAGACCTAAAAAGAGTAAAAAAATAAAAATTAAAAACAAGAAAACTAAATAAAAATTCATGGTTTAATAATTTTTTTCTCAACTAAAAATTTATAATAATGGTCTACCAAAACATCATGAAACTCATCCAAGATAGCAGGGTTGTTGATTTTTCGAGCCAAAGAAACAGCTTTCTCTAAGCCTTCCTCAAAGACCAAATTAATCAAAGCCCCTACCTGTTGGGAAGGCTCCAAATCTTTTATTTCTTTCAGTTCATCATAAGTAGTGGGAGGAGGGGCAAAAGAAGGGGTTTTTTGAAGCTCTCTCAAACAACCCTTAATTTCTTCTTTTATCCTTTTCTCTTTTTCCAGAGAAGGTAGTTTCTCTTTTTCTAAATCTTTTTGAACCTTGGTCAGTTTTTCGGTTATCTCTTTCAACCTCAAGCTCTTTTCAAAAATTCCTTCTGGGCTTGTTTTTTGCATAATTTTTGTTATATTTATAGATATAAATCCTTTTTTAATTTTAACCCTTTTAGAAAATTATGCCAATAACCAAATCAGCCAAAAAGGCCCTTAGGCAAAGCCAGAAAAGAAGGAGAAGGAATCTTGTTTATAAAAAGGGGATTAAAGAAATAACAAAAAAAATTAAAAACCTGATTTCCCAAAAAAAGACGAAAGAAGCAAAATCCCTTTTGCCTCAACTTTACAAAATCTTAGATAAAGCAGCCAAAGTGGGGGTGATAAAAAAGGAAACAGCTAGTAGAAAAAAATCTCGTTTAACAAAATTAATCAACAAAACAATCTAAATTTCTCCTATTAATAAATCTAAAGCAGTCTCTGATTCAAGCTTTCCTGTTTTGATATTAAAATCGATCTCAAAAATTTTCCTATAAATTCTCTTTAACTCAGAAAGGCTGAATTTTTTAGCCAATTGATAACTTTTCTTTATTATATAATTGTTTAAATTAGACTTTCTAAAAAGAAGCCAATAAGGGGTTCCCTTTTCTAACAAATCTCTTATTTCTAATAGATTCCTAAATTGGAAAATAATCATTGAAAGCAGATAAAGAGGATGTTCTCCTTTTTCTAAATGACGATGGAGAAGTTTTAGGGCTAGTTTTTTGTTTTTGGAAGCAATAAAATCAATGGTTTTAAAGATATCTGTTTCCATTTCAGGCCTTACCAAAAGATAAATATCTTTTTCTTCAATTTTTCTTCCTTTTTTAAAATTAACTAATTTTTTAATTTCGTTATCTGCCCGCCAAAGATCATTGCCTACAAATTGACTGAACAATGATAAGGCAGAAGGGGAGATGGAGGTTTGATATTTTTCAAATTCTTTTTTAAGCCAGGCCTTAAGTTTGGGAGGAGTTAAAAATTTAAATTCTTGGGCACGAGAGTTTTTCTTAAGAAACGAAAACAAAGAATCTTTGGCCGAGATTTCTTTTTTTTCATAAATTACAATAATTTCTTTGCTTTGAAGAATTTTTTCTTTTTCTTTTAAAAATTCTTCTTTAAAGGGAAGGGAAGAGAAAATGTCTTTCAATATAATCAACTTCTTTTCTTTAAATATTGAAAAGGAACTTAAGGCCTCTTTAAATTTTTTAAAATCTAAATTATCTTGGCTAAAAAATATTAAGTTTAAACCACTTTTGTGGATTTTTTTGTAATAATCAATAATTTCCTTTAATTTTCGGGAGGACCTGAAGGTATCAGGCCCGTAAAGAAAAATAATCATTTTAATTAATCAAATTTTTAATTAATTAAATTTATAAAACCTGACATCGGGGACAAAAATGAGCACTCCGCCCCCCTATTTTTATCCTTTTGATAGGAGTTTTACATCGAAAACACCTTTCTCCTTGTCTTCGATAAACCTTTCTCATTTTATCAAATCCTCCTTTTTCGCCAGATGGCCGACGGAAATCAGAAATTGATTCTCCGCCCAACCTTATGGCTTGAGCTAAAATCTCTCTCATGGCTTTATAAATTTTTCTCAACTCTTCTTTTTTTAAGCCCTTGGCTTCCCTTAAGGGATGGATTTTGGCCTGCCATAAAATTTCATCAGAGTAGATATTGCCTATTCCAGCCAAAACTTCTTGATTCATTAATACCTGTTTTATTTTACCTTTTTTCCCCCTCAAAACTTCTTGAAATTTTTCAAAAGTAAAATCTTTGGAGAGGGGTTCTGGGCCTAAAGAAGAAAGTTCTTTTTGAATCTCCTTTTTTTCCACCAACTCCACTTTGGCAAATTTTCTTAAATCAGAAAGGGCTAGCATTTCTTTATTGTCTAAGAAAAAAATAAGGTGCAAAAACTTATTCATAGGATCTTCAGAAAGAGGTCCTTTTGTTTCTGAAATCCATTTCCCCTTTTCTTTTTTCCATTTACCTAACAATAAATGGCCGGTTAGTTTCTGATGAATCAAAAGGGTTTTGTTGTCTGACAAATCAATTAAAATGTTTTTGCCTCTTCGCCAAACCTTTTCAATTCTTTTCCCTTTGATTCTTTTTTTAAACTGCTCAAAACTTTCTGGTTTTTTAATCATTTTAGGGAAATCAGACCATACCTCAACAATGGTTCTTCCCAAAATCTTCTTTTTTAAATCTCTAACCGTGGTCTCAACCTCGGGAAGTTCTGGCATTTTATTTTAGATTATTTTTCACTTTCTCTATTATTTCTGTGGGGGTGAAGTGGGCTTTAATTAAATAATCTACCGCTCCCATTTTTAAGCCTTTCTCTACCGATTCTTTTTGGCCTAAATTAGAAAGAATAATTACTGGCAAAAAAGAAGTAGAGGGATCTTCTTTTATTTTTTTTAATACCTCAAAACCATCTATACCAGGCAAAACCAAATCAAGCAAAATCAAATTGGGTTTTTCTTTTTTTACCTTTTCTAATCCTTCTCTTCCTTCAGCAGCCCCTATCACTTCATAGCCTTCAGTCTTTAATTTTTGAGCAATTAGGTCTCTTAAGAATTTATCATCTTCGATTATAAGAATTTTAGAAGCCATTATTATTATTAATTAGAAGGATTTAATTGGTTTAAGACCTTTAAAGCCGCTTTTTGAGGATCGAATTCGGTTTTTATTATCCAATCTTTGGCTCCTAATTTTTGGGCTCTTTCAATAAGATCTGCCTGGTAAGAATTTAAAATTACAATCAAGGATTTCCCTATTAAATATCCTTCCTGATTAAGTTCCTCCAAGAATTTCCAGTCTTTATCTATACTAAAATCTAAAACAACCAATTGGGGATACTCTTCTTTTATTAATTCTAGCCCTTTTTCTTTGGTTCTGGCAACCATTAATTTAAATTGAGTGGAAGGAAATTTCTTTTGGAAAAAAGCAATTAAGGGTTCGTCATCGCTTAAGAGTAAAATTCTCTTTCTCATAGGTTAAAAAGGGTTAAATTTTCTTTTTGAGAGATTTTTTTCTCTGACAAGTTGGTCTTTTTTTGGTCTTTAAATAACCGCTTAACCAAACTATAAAATTCCAAAGACTCTAAAATGTTTTTTACCTTCTCTTTATCATAATCTCCCCAACGACATTTTTCTAAATCAAATTTTAAGGGAATATCTTTTTTTAAAAGAATTAGGTTTTTTGATAAAAAGGCTTCTTTTTCTGAATTTAATAATATTTTTTTAAATTTTTCATTAATTGTTTGAATATTACCTTCTTTTATTTTTTTATAAAGTTCCTCTATAGAACCAAACTCTTTAATTAATTTGGCGGCTGTCTTTTCGCCAATTCCTGGAACCCCAGGAATATTGTCAGAAGGGTCTCCCCTTAGAGCCTTGAAATCTAAAAAAAGTTTGGCAGAAAATCCATATTTTTCTTTTAGGGTTTTTTCGTCGTAAAGAATGGTCTCTTTTACTCCTCTTTTAAGTAAATAAACCTTAACCTGAGGATTAATCAATTGAAGGATGTCTAAATCTCCGGTTAAAATAATCACCTCCAATTGAGGATCTTTGGTGGCCAAAAAAGAAATGGTAGCAATTAAATCATCAGCCTCAAAGCCTTTTTTTTCAAAAACAGGAACATTAAAAGCTTTTAAAACCTCTTTGGTGATAGAGATTTGAGGAGGAAAATCAGCAGGGGCAGGGGGCCTCTTGGCTTTGTATTCTTTAAATTTTTTGTGCCGAAAGGTGGGGGCAGGAAAATCAAAGCAGGCTGTTATAAATTCTGGCCGGAATTCTTTAATAACCTTAAGAAAAACCAGGCAAAAACCATAAACCGCCCCTACCGGCTTTCCTTTTTTGGTGGTTAAAGGGGGGAGGGCATGGTAGGCCCGATGTAAAACAGAATTACTATCAATAAGAATTAATCTTTTTTTCATTTTTAAATTGAGAAGGGAGAATTAATAGTAATTTCTCTCTTGTTTTCTTCTTTTACCTTAAATTCTAACCAAATGGTTTCTGGGGGCAAAAATTTTTTTATTTTCTCTGCCCACTCTACCGCTACAATGTTTTGAGGAGAATCAATTATTTCTTCAAATCCTAGTTCCAAAATTTCCTTTGGTTTTTGGATCCGGTAACAATCAATATGATAAAAAAACCTTCCTTGAAGGGGCAGAGGAAATCTTTTCATTATTACAAAGGTGGGGCTCAAAATCTTTTCTTTAATTTTAAGGCCTTTGGCCAATCCTTGTAAAAAAGTAGTTTTACCGCTACCTAACTCTCCTTTTAAAGCCAAAACCAAAGCCTTCTTTCTTTTTTTCTTTAATAGTTTTTTGGCTAATTCTTGAGCAAGTTTTTTTGTTTGCTCTTGGCTCTCTGTGAAAACCTGTTTGAACATTTCTAAAAAATATTATAGAGTAAACTAAAGCACTCATTTTATTTTAAAATAAAACCACTTTTATGGAAAGAGAAAAAATTATTGGTGAGGTTAAAATACCCTCTCAAGAACTTGAGGATTTTAAAAAAAGGGTTAAAAATGTTTCTCAATTAAAAAAAGCGGTTGAAAAAGTAGTAGTGGCCCCAATTACTGAGGTTTTAAAAACAATTCTTTTGGGCGCCATTAGTCTTGGAGCCTCAGATATTCATATTGAACCAGGAGAAGAAGAGGTAAGATTAAGAGTAAGAATAGATGGGGTTTTACATGACGCCTTTGTTTTTGATCATAAAACCTTTAAAAGGCTTCTTTCTCGAATAAAGCTTCTTTCTGGCTTGAAACTGAATGTTACCAATCGACCCCAAGATGGCCGTTTTACTATTTCTTTATTAGACCTTTTTGATATTGAGATAAGAGCCTCTACCTTGCCCTCAGAATATGGAGAAACAGTTGTTTTAAGATTATTAAACCCTAAAAACCTTATTGAAATTGAAGAGTTGGGTCTAAGAAAGGACTTATTAGAGGTTTTCGAAAAAGAAATAAAAAAGCCTAATGGAATGATGATTGTGACTGGACCCACTGGTTCTGGGAAAACCACCACCTTATATGCTGTTTTGAAGAGAATTAATAAACCTGAAATAAAAATTATTACCATTGAAGATCCTATTGAATATCATTTGGTTGGCCTTTCTCAAACCCAGGTTGACCCCTCAAAGGGTTATACTTTCGCCTCTGGCCTCCGTTCAATTGTAAGGCAAGACCCTGATGTGATTTTGGTAGGAGAAATTAGAGATTTAGAAACTGCTGAAATTGCCTGCCAGGCAGCCCTAACTGGTCACTTGGTATTTTCTACTTTGCATACTAACGATGCCGCTGGAGCCGTAGCTCGCTTAATTGATCTGGGGGTAAAACCAGTTACTATTGCCCCTGCCTTAAATATCGTTATTGCCCAGCGCCTACCTCGCCGGGTTTGTAAAAAATGTGCCAAATTCGTAAAGCCCTCTCCTAAAGAATTAAAAAGAATAAAAAAGGCCTTAGCGAAAGTAAAAAAAGAAATCTTGCCTCCAGCTTTCTTTAAATCTAATTTTAAAATTCCCAAAGCAGTAGGTTGTGAAGATTGTAATTTTACTGGTTATCGAGGAAGAATTGGAATCTATGAGGCCTTTATTGTTGATGATGAAATGGAAAGATTTATTTTAAAGTCTCCTTCAATTGTAGATATGCGAGAATTAGCAATAAAAAAGGGAATGGTACCAATGTACCAAGACGGTCTAATTAAGGTATTAGAGGGAATCACCACTATTGAGGAGGTGGAAAGAGTAGCAGGCCAAGAATAAATGCCCCAAAGCCAGGGGCAACTTAGGTTCGCTACCGTAAGCTCAGAATTTCCCTGAGGAGTGGCCCAGCTCTTAGCCAGACCATCCATCAAGAAGAAATTCCTTGCCCCTGGCCTTGGGGCACATTCTTATTATAAACCATCTCACTCATTTTGTCAAGATTAAACACTGGTTTGGAGGCCAACGTTAACCCAATGGCTTTCTGATAAAAATTTATGTTAAAATTTTTAAATGAAAAAGGTTAAAGAAATTCTCTTTTCTTTATTCTTTTTAATAATTTTTCTTCCTCTGGGTTTTACTTTGGCTAAAGAGCTCTTAATTGTAGAGGTTCAAATTGGGCCCCAGGATAATGATCTGGTTAAAATCTACAATCTAACAGAAAAAGAAATTGATATTTCGGGTTTTAAATTAAGAAAAAGGAGTTCAACTGGAAAAGAATATTCACTTCGGGTCTTTCCCCAAGGAAGTAAAATTTTAGCAAAAGGTTTTTTTGTTTGGGCCAACTCAAAAGAAAATTTCCATTTAAAAGCGGGGGCTA
Organism: uncultured Candidatus Saccharibacteria bacterium; assembly: GCA_964546415.1. Classification (GTDB taxonomy): domain Bacteria; phylum Patescibacteriota; class Minisyncoccia; order Minisyncoccales; family CAZJJV01; genus CAZJJV01. The sequence goes on along the minus strand of CAZJJV010000006.1, from coordinate 7,856 downwards.
ATGTTTGGAGTAGGGCTACCTTAGCTAAAGACAATAGTGTTGCTCTCTTAGATAAAAATAATGCAATAATTGATGCCGTGGCCTGGGGAGAAAGTAAAAACCCTTTTGTTTTGGGAGAACCTTTTCCTGAAAACCCAAAAGATTTCCAAAAATTAAAAAGAAAGAAAACAAAAAACACCTATCAAAACACCAGAAATAATAGCCAAGATTTCTATTTAGAAAAAGTTACAGAAGAAACTAAGCCAAAACATAATTTAATTTCTGATATTTATTTTAATGAAATTTTGCCTAACACTCCTGTAGGACAGAGAGATAAAGAGAAAGAATATATTGAGCTTTTTAATGAAAACGATTTTGAGGTTGATTTGGAGGGCTGGCAAATCAAAGATGGGGTAGGGAAAACAAAAGTTTTTGTTTTCCCTAAAGAGACAAAAATAAGGCCTAAGGGTTTTTTGGTTCTTTTTAGGCCCCAAACCAAAATTGTGATGAATAATCAAGAAGACAAACTTTTTCTTTTAAATCCAAAAGGAGAAATTGTAGACAAGGTTTCTTACCAAAAAGCCCCTCGGGGAAAATCTTATAATAAAACCCAAACAGACTGGGTATGGAGTCCTATCTTAACTCCTGGCTCTAAAAATGTGTTGCCCTCCCAAAAACCACCATCTCCTAAAAAAGAGTTAGCTTTAGCTAGCCTAAGCCATCTTCCCCCTCAAAAAGAAACAATTAAAAATTTAGAGGAAAAAAGAGAGGCTAATCTTTCTCTTTATGTTTTAGTTGGGGCCTGGAGTATTTTTGCTGGAATTTTAATTTTGATTTTAAAAAGAAGTTTAGAATCTGGAAAAAATAATTTTTTGTTATAATAAATAAAGTATGGCTGGGCATTCTCATTGGTCAAGTATAAAACATAAAAAAGAAATTACCGATAAAAAGCGGGGGCAAATTTTTTCTAAATTGGCCAGAGAAATTGAGGTCGCTGCCCGTCAAGGCGGAGATCCTGATTTTAATCCCAAATTAAGGGTGGCTATTGAAAAAGCAAAAAAAATGAAAATGCCCACAGAGAACATTGAAAAAGCAATCAAGAGGGGCACGGGCGAATTAAAAGGAGAAAGGCTTGAAGAATTTGTTTTTGAGGCTTTGGGACCCGGAGGGGTGGCTATTATTATTGAAGGGATTAGCGACAACATTAAAAGATCTTTAAATGAAATTAAAGAGGTATTAAAAAATTATGGTGGAAAACTGGTAGGAGAAGGAGGGGTTCGTTGGCAATTTGAAAGGAGGGGATGTATTGTAGTAAACCAAAAACTAAAAATTAAAAACCAAAAAGATAAAGAAAACCTAGAAATGTTAGCAATAGAAGCAGGAGCAGAAGATCTTTATTGGCACGGAGATGTTTTAGATGTTTATACAAAAATGGAAGATTTGGAAAAAGTGAAAAAAAATTTAGAAGAAAAAGGGGTTGAGATTGAATCTGCCTCTTTAGATTGGGTGGCTAAAGAAGAAATTGAGGTGGACCAAAATACCTTCCAACAATGCCAAAAGCTTTTTTCAGCCCTCGATGATTTAGATAGCGTCCAAGAAATTTATTCTAATTTAAAAACATTTTAGAGAATCTTTTTAAGGGCTTCTTGACAAGGTTTCTTGCTAAATTATAATACCAATAGATTGGGAAATTCCTAAAATAAAAGGTCGCTTAAAAATAAAAAAATTAAAAACCATGATGTACGACTACGAAGACATTTTTTTCGCTCAAGATGAAACCACCGAAGAACCAATTGAACCAGAAATTGAAGAAGAAACTGAAGGAGAAGAAATAGGAACCGAAGAAACCCCTGAAGAAGAAATTGAAGGAGGGGAAACTGAAGGAGGAGAAACCGAAGGAGAAACCAGTGAGGCTGGAGAGATATAAAATGAAAATAAAAAAGGTTCGTTAAAAGTAGGGCTCACAAAAGAGCCCTACTTTATTTTTACAAATCTTCTTTTCCCTACCTGAATTACTATTCCTTTTTTTATTTCTATTTGAGTCTTCCAATCGCTAATTCTTTTTCGATTAATTTTCACTCCTCCTTGTAAAATCATTCTTTTGGCTTCAGATTTAGAAGGTAAAAGCTTTGCCCTTACTAATAAATCAAGAATGTTTAATTTTTTTTCTTTTATTTTAATTTCGGGAATTTTTTGAGGTAGTTTTTTTTCTTTAAAAACCCTTTTAAATTCTTCTACTGCTTTGCGGGCTTTTTCCTCACCATAATAAAAGGCTACCACCTCTTTTGCTAATTCTTCCTTTACTTGTCGAGGATTGTTTTTTAGAAGACCTCTTTTGATTTTTTGAATTTCTTTTAAAGAAAGATTTGTAAACAAAAGATAGTCTCCAATCAAAGAATCAGGAATAGACATTAATTTACCAAACATCTCTTCTGGGGAATCTTCTATCCAAACACAATTTCCCTTGGTTTTACTCATTGGTTGGCCATCAATCCCTAAAATTAAAGGGAAAGTCAAGACAAATTTTTCCTTATTTTTCATTTTTTTTAACAATTCTCGCCCAATCAACATATTAAAGGTTTGATCTGTCCCCCCAATTTCCAAATCAACATTTAAAGCAACTGAGTCGTATCCTTGAAGAAGGGGGTATAAAATCTCATGGGTCCAAACTGTATCCCCTTTTTTTAGTCTTCTTTGGAACATCTCTCTTTGAAAAAGTTTGGCCGCTGAAATATGGGAAGCAATTTTTATAATATCCTTAAGTTTTAACTTCAAAAGCCACTCACCGTTATATCTTATCTTTATTTTTGAAAAATCAATAACCCTCCTTAATTGATTTTTCCAGTTTTTAATATTTTCTCTTACTTCTTTGGGAGTAATAAGAGGCCGGGGACTATCCCTTAAAGAAGGATCTCCAGCAAAAACAGTACCTGTTCCTACCACTAAAATTGCTTCGTGGCCCAATTCAGCAAATTCCTGAAGCTTCTTCAATCCAATAGTGTGGCCCAAATGAAGCCTTTTTCCTGTGGGGTCAATACCTAAATAAACCCTAATTTTCCTTTTTCGCATCAAGGATTTTAGTTTTTCTCTATTAGGTAAGATCTCCTCAACGCCTCTCCTTAAAACCTCATCGATAGTTTTTGGGTTGGTGTTTATTTTCATTTCAATTTATTTTAAAATAAAAACATCAGATTGTAAACAAAATGAAAAAAGGAAGGCCTAAAAGAATAATCTTTGTTTTTGTTTTTATTGCCTTTTTGGGTTTGTTTTTTTCTTTGATGTTTTTGGGATTGTTTTTATATTATGCTAAAGATTTACCTCGACCAGAAAGTTTCACCGAAAAAAAGATTTTTGAATCTACAAAAATCTATGATAGAACAGGAGAGGTCTTACTATATGAAATTTATGGAGAAGAAAAAAGAACCTGGATACCTTTAGAAAAAATTCCTAAACATCTTCAAGAAGCGGTAATTGCTACTGAAGACGCTAACTTTTATCATCATTTTGGTATAGATTTAAAAGCTATTTTAAGAGCTATTTTAATTGATTTAAGACTAAAAAAACCACTTTATGGTGCTTCCACTATTCCTCAACAATTAGTTCGTTCTACTTATCTTTCTTTAGAAAAAACTATTCAAAGAAAAATTAAAGAAATAATTTTAGCAATAGAGTTAGATAGGCGCTATTCAAAAGAACAAATTTTAGAATGGTATCTTAATCAAGTGCCTTTTGGCCAAAATGCTTACGGGGTAGAAGCTGCTAGTCAAACCTATTTTGGAAAATCGGTTTCTGAAATCTCAATAGCCGAAGCAGCCACCCTCGCTGCTTTAATTCACGCCCCCTATAAACTTTCTCCTTTTGAAAGTGAAAGTAAAGAAAAACTATTAGAAAGAAAAAATTATGTTTTAGATCGAATGGCTCAAGAAGGTTACCTTACCAAAGAAGAGGCAGAAAAAGCAAAAAAAGAAGAAATAGTGTTTAAAGAAAAGAAGGGAGAATTAAAGGCACCCTATTTCACATTATGGGTTTTAAAACAACTAAAAGAAAAATACAGTGAAGAGTTTTTAATGAGGAAGGGTTTAAAGGTATATACCACCTTAGATTGGGAATTTCAACAAATAGCAGAAAAGGTAGTAAGAGAAGGAATTAAAAGAAATAAATCACACAACGCCCATAATGCTGCTTTAATAGCTATTAATCCTAAAACCGGCCAAGTATTAGCAATGACGGTAGGAACTGGTAACTACTACGAAGATCCCTATCCTCTTGGTTGCCAACCAGGAGAAGATTGTCTTTTTGATCCTCAATTTAATGTGGTTACCGCTCTTCCTGGTCGCCAACCAGGCTCAGCTTTTAAGCCTTTTGTTTATGTCACTGCTTTTGAAAAAGGTTACAACGACAAATATGTGGTTGTGGACGAGGAAACAAATTTTGGAACTTGGGGCGGTAAACCCTATATTCCTCAAAATTATGATGGGAAATTTAGAGGACCTGTTACCCTAAGAGAAGCATTGGCTCAATCTTTAAATGTTCCTTCAGTAAAAGTATTAGCTTTTTTGGCTGGACTAAAAGAAAGTATTGAAACTGCTAAAAAATTAGGAATTTCCACCTTAAATAAACCGCCTTCTTTTTATGGTTTATCAATTGTTTTGGGGGGTGGGGAGGTTCGTTTAATTGATATGGTTTCAGCTTACGGGGTTTTTGCTACCGAAGGATTAAAAACACAATATACTGGAATATTAAAAATTGAAGATACAAAAGGAAATATATTAGAAAAAATAAATTACAATTCAAAAAGAGTTTTAAGTAAAAAGTCAACAAGATTAATTAATGATATTTTATCTGATAATAAATCAAGAGCTCCAATGTTTGGGTTAAATTCTGTGATGTATTTTAAAGATTACCAAGTAGCGGCCAAAACCGGAACTACTCAAGATTACAGAGATGGTTGGATTATAGGTTACACTCCCTCAATTGTGGTTGGGGTTTGGGTAGGAAATAATAATAACGAACCAATGATTAATGCTCCTGGGGTAGTGGTGGCCGGACCTATCTGGAGAGAGTTTTTGGATAATATTTTACCTAATTTACCAAAAGAAAAATTTAACAAACCTTAACTGGTTTTTATAGGCATTACTAAATAAATAAAACTATCATCATTTAAAGGTTTTATTACCCCTGGACCATCTTCTCCATTTAACTCAAAAATAATTTCTGGGGTTTTGATATTATTTATCCCCTCTATAATAAACCTCCAATTAAAAGATGTAGTTAAATCTTCTCCTTTTATTTGGCAAGGTAAAAAAGATTTAAACTCTCCTAATTCTGGGTTTTGGCTATAAATAAAGATTTTTTTATCTTTAGAATTTATATTAATTTTAATCTCATTGATTTTATTTGAGAATAAAGAAGCGCTTTTTAATTGTTGTAAAAATTCTTGTTTAGGTAATAATATTTGAGTAGTGTAATTTTTAGGAATTATTTCTTGATATTTAGGATAATCTCCTTCAATTAATCTTGAAACTATTTGAATTTCAGGATGTTTTACCTCCTCAGAAAAAACTTCAAATGTTACTTGGGTAGGAGAGTAATAAAAATTAATTAAACCTTCTCTTATTTTTAAAATATTAATTAGCTCTCTAGCAGTTTTATTAGGCAAAATAAAAGAAAACTCTTTTTTTACTTCTTCTTTTAAATTAATCTTTTTTTCACCTAATCTAAAACTATCAGTGGCAGTTAAAATTAATTGATTTTTTTTAAATCCAAAATAAATTCCTGAAATTTCTGGTTTGGTTGTAGAAAGAGAAATATAATCTATCACAGATTCTAATCCTTCTATAAATTCTTTATTATTAATTTGAGATTTAAAACTTTCTTGGGTTTCTGGAATAATAGGATATTCTTTAGGAGATAAACATTTAATACTAGTTTGATAATTTTCGCAAAATATTTTTAAATCCATTTTTTCAAGTTTTAAATTAATAGGTTTTTCAGGTAAAAACCCTATAAAACTGGTTAGTATTTTAGATGGTACTACCACACTTCCTTCTTTTTCTACTTTAGCTAACCCCCACCAGTTAATTCCAATTTCTAAATCTGTACTTTTAAGGTTTAAAAAATTTTTACTAGCTTCCAAATAAATATTATTTAAAATAGGTAAATTTAAAGATTTACCTACAACCCTTTCAACTATTTTTAATCCAGTATAAAGTTTTTCTTTTGGTAAGGTTACATTCATAATATTTTAAAATATATAATTTATTGTTGTTGGTTTTTAAAAATTAACTAACCTTTATCTTATTTTATTTTTGGAAAACCTGGGGAAAGTTTTTGGATTTTTTGAAGAGAAATAATAATAAAAATTAAAATAAAAATTTTCCCCAACAACCCTTATTAATTTTTAACATTTTTTTGACAAATTTTAAAGGTATAATAATTTTTCTTTTATTTGATTAATTTCCTCTTTTAGGTTTTCATTTTTTTCTATTTCTTTTGTAATTTTTTCAAAAGAGTAGATAGCTGTGGTGTGATCTTTTCCATTAAATTTTCTTCCAATAAAAGGAAAAGAACAGTTTAAAAGTTTTCTTAATAAATACATAGCCACCTGGCGAGGTTTTACTATTTCTTTTTTTCTTGTTTTAGATAAAAGTTCTTTTTCTTTTAAATCATAAAACTCAGCTACTGTTTGAATAATTTTTTTAGGGGTGACAATTTTATTAGGGGCGTAAGTGAAGTTTTTTAATAACTTTTTCGCCGTCTCTAAATCAGGAACCGTTTGGGTGGTTTTTTGATAGGCGATAAGATGATTTAGCGCTCCCTCTAATTCTCTGATATTTTTTTGAATAATAGAGGCGATATAATTATAAATTTCATCAGGAAAATCTGTGTTTTTTTCTAAAGCCTTCGTTTTTAAGATAGCGATTTTACTTTCAAGATCAGGAACCCCAATATCAACAATCATTCCTCCCTCAAACCTTGATCTTAGTCTTTCAGTTAAAGCAGGAATAGCTTTTGGGAGGCGGTCAGAAGAAATAACAATTTGTTTGTTAGCTTCATATAAAGTATTAAAAGTGTGGAAAAATTCTTCTTGGGTTTTTTCTTTACCAGCTAAAAATTGAACATCATCTATAATTAAAAGATCAATATTTCGATATCTTATTTTAAAATCTTCAATATTATGATTTCGGATTGCAGCTACTACCTCTGAGGTAAATTTTTCTGAAGATAGATATTTCACCTTCTTTTTAGGATAATTTTTTACTACCTCATTCCCAACAGCTTGTAAAAGATGGGTTTTTCCTAAACCTACTCCTCCGTAAATAAAAAGTGGGTTGTAAACCACTCCTAAATTTTTAACCACTGCTTCAGCAGCAGCGTGAGCCAATTCATTAAAAGGGCCCACCACAAAATTAGAAAAAGTATAGCGAGGATTAAGGTTCGTCTCTTTATTTATTTTAAACTCCTGGATATCGATTTGGCCTAAATTTTGAGTCGTTAAAGAGGAATTAAAACAAGAATTAAAGGTGTGGCTTTTTACTACCTCGTATTTCACTTCTTTTATGTTTTCATTTAAAGTATGGAGAATTTTAAAAATTAGTTTGTTATATTTTTGTTCTAACCACTCTTTTACAAAAGAGTTAGGAACAGAAATTATTACTTTATTTCCTTTTATTGAAGAAACATTAGTATTTTTGAACCAAGTAGCAAAATTAGCAGAAGAGATGTTTAGTTGAATTTGAGCCAAAACCGCTTGCCAGAGTTCTTCTTTATTCATAGTTTTTTTAAAATTTTCTATAGTTTAATTTTAAGCTACCCCTTAATAATGTAAAGTTAATTTAAAAAATAACAACTTGTGAAAAACCTGTGGAAGAATTGGG
>CAZJJV010000005.1:0-27626 GCA_964546415.1 uncultured Candidatus Saccharibacteria bacterium | reverse complement strand
CCGAATTGAGCTAGCGGGGCAAGTTAGGGACAATTAATCTGCCACCAACCTCCTTCAAGGCCCTTCCAATCACTAAGCCCAATGGCTGCAATAAAAAGATTAACAATTAACCAAGCACCATAAATTAATATCAATCCTACTATGGCATAAGTAAGCAATGATTTGGCTCTCTGAATCATTCCTGGATCTTCAGCAGAAAAGTAAAGCATTGCCCCCCCTATCATTATCATTACTATAGCAATTAAGGGAACAATAGGGGCTCCACCATTAAGATTATTAGGAACCAAAAGAAAATCTACAATATTGTCAAATAAAACAAAAAAGTCGCAAAATTCACAGGTCTCCTTTTCTGTCCCCGGCCCACAAGGAACCAATGCCCCTTGGCTTAAATTCGGCAAGAAAAAGCTAACCAATAATATCAATCCCAAGAATACTAAATTAGTTTTTTTTAAAAAACACCTTTGCATTCTTTAATTATATAAAAATTTAAGAAAAAAGAAAGACCAAAGAAAGGCTTCATTTTTAATTTTGCCTTTTGCCTTTTTAATTATTTTGTGCCCTCGCCAGGATTCGAACCCGGAACCCCTGCTCCGAAGGCAGGTATGATATCCGTTTCACCACGAGGGCCTTACCCTTTGGGCTCAAAATTATCCTACCAAAATAATTGAAAAAAACAAGGTTTTGAGATAGAATTAAACCGATGGAAATCCCAAAGGAAATAAAATCTATAATTAACTCTTTAGAAAAAAATGGGTTTGAGGCCTATATTGTGGGGGGCTGTGTGAGGGATTTCTTAAGAGGGGTGGAACCTGAAGATTGGGATGTTGCCACCAATGCCAAGCCAGAGGAAATTCAAAAACTTTTCCCAAAAAGTTTTTATAATAATAAATTCTTCACGGTAACTGTTTTAACTAAAAGCAGAAACCCTAAATTAAGAGAGGTTGAAATTACCACCTTTAGAAAAGAGGCAAAATACAGAGACAAACGCCATCCTGAAGAAGTAAGGTTTGCTCAAACTATTGAAGAAGATTTAAGCCGGCGAGATTTCACTGTAAACGCTATGGCTTTAGCCTTGAAAAAGAAAAAAGGAGAAACAGAGAGGAAAATTATTGATCCTTTTGGGGGCCAAAATGATTTAAAAGATAAAATCATTCGGGCGGTTGGTGCTCCTGAAGAAAGATTTGAAGAGGACGCCCTAAGAATGATGAGGGCGGTCCGTTTTAGTGTTACTCTTGGAAAGGGTTGGCAGATAGAGCCCAAAACCTGCCAGGCAATCAAAAAAAATGCTTTTTGGTTGCAGGCTATCTCAAAAGAAAGGATTAGAGATGAGTTTATAAAAATTATAATGTGTCCTGAGGCAGCAGCGGGGATTGAAAGGTTGAGAGTCTTGGGTTTGCTTAAATATATCGTGCCAGAATTAGAAGAGGGCTATAAGGTAAGCCAAAACAAGCACCATATCTATGATTGTTACGAACACTATTTAAGGTCTTTGGATTTTGCTGCTAAAAAGAATTTTAATCTACATGTGAGATTGGCCGCCCTTTTTCATGATATTGGCAAACCCAGAACCAAAAGGGGTGAAGGACCTAATGCTACTTTTTATGGTCATGAGATTGTAGGCGCTAAAATGACCGCCCAAATTTTAACCCGCCTGAAATTCTCCAAAAAAGATATTGAAAAAATAACCAAATTAGTGAGGTATCATCTTTTTTATTACAATCCAGGGGAGGTGGGAGAGAGTTCGGTGAGAAGACTGTTAAGAAAGGTGGGGCCAGAAAATATTGAAGAATTAATCCAAGTAAGAATGGCAGACAGAATTGGCTCTGGTGTTCCAAAGGCTGAACCCTATAGGCTTCGCCATTTGAGGTATGTGATTGAAAAGGTCTCTAGAGATCCTATTTCAGTAAAAACGCTAAAAGTGGATGGTAACGATGTAATGAGAATTCTGAAAATCAAACCCGGGCCAAAGGTGGGGCAAATTTTAGATATTCTTTTAGGTTATGTTTTGGCTGACCCTCAAAAAAACAAAAAAGAAATTTTAGAAAAAGAAATTGAAAAATTGGGAAAATTGTCAGAAGAAAAATTGAAAAAAATGGCTAAAAAATCTAAAGAAGAAAGAAACAAGTTGGAGATGAAAAGAGATGAAATGACAAAAAGAAAATACTGGGTAGTCTAAAAAAAGAAGGTTTGAAAATAATCAAGGTTTTGGTACAATAAAAAAGATTTTCAAAAGCAGAAAAAGTGATCCTTTAAAGCGGGGGCTGGTGTAATGGCAACATACAGGATTCGGGTTCCTGTGATTGAGGGTTCGAGTCCCTCGCCCCCGAAAAAAACAAAAATGATCAAAGAGAAAGAAATAAAATCAATTTTAAAAGAAGAATCTCTTTTAAATAAAAGGCTTTATCAAATTTGTGGTGGCTTGACAGTTTTGGTAATGATGATGGTGATAATTGAGTTTTTTAGTCGAGGGGCTTTTCCTCCTCTTAAGATTGATTTGTTTTATCTGGGATTGCTTTTACTTTATTCTTTCCACAAAGAAATCATCAGATGGTTGGGGGAAAAGCATATTGAAAGACAGGGGGAGTATTTCGTTTATGGCTGGATAGGTATAGCGGTGTTTCTTCATTTGGTAAACTTCTTTAGCAAAGATTACTTTTTATACTCTATTGATGGTGAGTTTTTATCCGTTTTGGATGATGTAACCATTCTTACTTTAGAGGTCTTGGCGATCTTCATTCTAACAAGGGGTTTAAAGTTTTTAAAATTCCTTATTGGCAAAAAGAAAGGGCCTGTAGTTTAATGGTAAAACACCGCTCTCGCGCAGCGGAGATGGCAGTTCAATTCTGCCCAGGTCCACCAATGTTTTAAACATATGATAAAGGTAGCTGTTTGTATTCCTACTTTTAACGAAGCAGACACCATTTCCCACACAACAAGAATTGTTGATAGAGGATTAGAAAAATTATTCAAAAAAGGCTCTTGTGTAATTGTAAACAGCGATAATGCTAGTTCCGATGGAACAAGAGAAAAATTTTTAGCCACCAAAACCTCTTGCCAAAAGATATATCTCAGCACCTCGCCAGGAGAAAAGGGGAAGGGAAGAAACTTAATCAATTTTTTTAATTGGGCCCAAAAAGAAAATGTTTTTTATGTGGCCACCATTGATGCTGATATTAGTAGTTTAAACGAAAGGTGGCCCCTTTTGCTTTTGAAGCCTCTCTTGAAAAAGAAGGCAAATTTTGTAACCCCTCTTTACAAAAGAAGCAGGTTTGAAGCAGCTATTACCAATCAGTTGGCTTTTCCCTTGGTATTTGGCTTTTTTGGTATTCCTATTAGGCAACCCATTGGAGGAGATTTTGCCTTATCTAAAGGTTTTTATTCTTTTCTTTTAAAACAAAAAAAGAATGAAGAAATTTTGGGCTATGGGATTGATATATTTATGACCTGCCATGCTTTGGGAAAAAAAGAAAAAATTGAGCAAGTGTTTTTAGGAGAAAAAATCCACAAACCCAGTTTCCCAAAATTGGTTTTAATGTTCCAAGAGGTCCTTGTCTCTTTTTTGACGGTTTTACCTACCTATTTCCCCTTCTCTTTGAAAAAAGCCAAGCCCCTAAAAACCCAAAACCTTAAAATGGGAATTATTAAAAAAAGAGACTTCCCTCATAAAAAAGAGACAATAGAAATGAAAAAAGAGTGGAAAAATATTTTCTTAAAAAAAGAAAAAGATTATCAAAAAATTTTTCCTTCCTTAGAAAATGAAGGTTCTTTTCAAAAAATTAAAGAGAAAATTAAAAGAGGGCTCTTCAATATCACAAAAGAAGAATGGGCTGATTTAATGAGCAATTTTCTGGCTGAATTTTTTGAAAGAAGGCCCAATTATTCCACAATTCAAAAAATGGCTTCTTTAATAACACCTCTTTTCCTTTGGCGGGCTGCTTCTTTCTGGTTTCAAACTGGAAAAAAGAGCGCCAAAGAAGCTGAAAAGGAAATCTTGGACCAGGCTCAAATCTTTAGAGAAAAGATTAAGCAAAAATTAAAATGAAAAACAAAAAAGAGACAGGTAAATTAGGAGAAAAGATTGCTGAGAACTATCTTGAAGCAAAAGGATATCAGATTTTAGAAAAAAATTATTTTTTAAAAGCAGAGGGTTCTCCTCTCTTGGGAGAAATTGATATTATAGCCAAAAAAGAAGAAACAATTTGTTTTGTGGAGGTGAAGACCTTAGTAAAATCTTTGTCAACAGGGTTTGTTGAGGATTTTTCTCCAGAACAAAGAGTGAATTTTGAAAAAAGAAAGAAAATAGCAAGGGTGGCTGAAATGTGGCTGGCAAAAAACAAAATTCCTCTTGATTCAAACTGGCAGATTGATTTACTTTCTATTGTCCTTGATCCCCAAGGCAAAAAAGCCAAAATTAAACACTTCCAAAATATATGAATTCTTTTGAAACCTTATATAGAGAACTACGAAAAAAACACGGAAGACCGGCTGACCAATGGGCTCTTTGGTGCAAAAGGCCAAAAACTGAAAAAGAAAGAGAGAAGGTGATAATTGAGGCAATCTTGACTCAAAGAGCCAATTGGAAAAATGTCCAATTGGCTTGGAAAAATTTAAAAAGAGCAAAGATAATCTCTTTAAAGAAGATCTCTAAAACAAATCTAAAAAAATTGGCTTCTTTAATAAAGCCTTCGGGCTTTTATTTATCTAAAGCAAGGTATCTCTTGAATTTGGCTAGATTTATTATTGAAAATTATCAGAACTTAAAAGAATTTAAAAAACAAAAAACCCCAACATTAAGAAAAGAACTATTAAAATTGAAAGGGATAGGGCCAGAAACAGCAGATAGTATTTTGCTTTATGCCTTAGATAAACCTGTCTTTGTCATAGATGAATATACCCGGAGGTTAATTAAAGAAAAGGGGTTGGCCAAAAACTTTTCTTATGACTTTTTGCAAAATTTGTTTGAGAAAAATCTCAGAAAAGATTTTAGGCTCTACCAAGACTTTCATGCCTTAATTGTTATTGAGGGAAAAGAAAAAAATAAACAAAAGAGGGTGATAGTGGGTGGCACCTTTGAAGTATTGCATCCTGGCCACAAAGCCTTACTTAAAAGGGCCTTCTCTTTGGCCAACAAGGGAGAAGTAGTAATAGGTCTTACCTCTGATTCTTTTGCTAAAAATTTAAAAAAGAGGGAAATTAAGCCATATAAAAAAAGGAGGAGGGTTTTGGAAAGCTTTTTAAAAGAAAATTTTGCAGGAAAAACAAAAATTGTGAAAATTGAAGATGTTTTTGGGCCTGCCCTAAAAGAAGATTTTGATTTTATTGTGGTCTCCCCCGAAACCTATAAAAATGCTTTATTAATCAATCAAAAGAGAAGAAAAATAAAAAAAAGACCAATAAAGATCGAAGAGATAGAATTTGTTTTAGACGCAAAGGGAGAGCCCTATTCTTCTACCAAAATCTTGGCTGGCCAACAAAAAATCTCTTAAATGTGGATCTCGACAATGTCTTCATCTTTCAACAAATAATCCTTGCCCACAATTTGAATTTTAGGAGAATCTTTCCTCAATAATCTAGCATATTTGAATTTCTCCAGGTATTGAGGATTAATTTTTTCAATTAGCTCTATTAATCTACTTCCTTTTTTCATTATGAAGGGTTTATTTAATTTGGCTTCTTTTTTGGGAGGCTTGGAATACACTCGAATAATTTCTAAAAGTTTAAAAATCTTCCTTTTCAACTCTTCTAAGCCCTCTTTTTTTTGAATAGAAATAGGAAAAAGGTTTTCTTTTTTGTTTAATTTTTCAAAATTCTCTTTGGCTTTTTCCAGGTCCATTTTATTAGCCAAAAAAATAATTTTTTTGTTTTTTAGATGCCAATTTTCCAAAATATCTTTTATCTTTTTTATTTCCTTTTCTGTTTCAGAAACTGAAAAATCAAATATTACCAATAAAGCATCAGCAGATGAGAGTAAAGCTTTCAACCAACCCGGGCTTTCTTCAAAAAGAGGAGGGGTGTCAACCAATTGAATTAAGATATTCTCATAAGGCATCATGGCAGGTTGAGGAAGTTGGGTGGTAAAAGGGTAATCTTTTACTTTGGCTTTAGCGTTGGTCAAAGCATTTAATAAAGAGGATTTTCCAGAATTGGCTGGCCCCACAATCACTACCTGACCTGCTCCCTCTTTGGGAATAAAATAAACTGCCTCTCTTTTTGTTTTTTTTGGTTTTTCTTTCTTTAATTTAGCGATCTTTCTTTTCAGGTCTTTTCTGACCTTCTCAGTACCCTTGTGTTTGGGACAAATAGCCAAGAGTTGCTCTAAAATAGAAATTTTTTCTTTTGGATCTTTGGTTTGTTTCAGTTTTGCTTGAAGAGCAAAAAACTGAGGGGGTAGATTGGCTGGCATAAAATTTCTTTTGCTTTTATTATATCAAATAAGTTTTTCATGCTAAAATAAAAAGATGGAAGAGGAATATTTTTTAGGAATAGACCTGGGGGGAAAGAATAAAAAAACGACTGGTCTTTGTCTTTTGGATCAAAACCAGAAAATCTTTCTTTTAAAAGAGGTTTTCGGCAAGGATGTTTTAAAGAATATCTCCCCTTATCTCAAAAAAACCAAGGTTGTGGCTATTGATGCTCCCTTAACCTTAGGACGGGGGAAGGGAAAAATGAGGTTGTTTGAAAAGTTTTTATCTACCTCTCTTTTTAGAAAAGAGAGGGTAAATCCTTTGCCTCCAGCCCTAATGCCTCAATTCCATAATTTTGCTAGAAATTTAGTAAAAAAACTAGAAAAAAGAGGATATGTTTTGGGATTAAACCTTATTGAGGTTTTCCCTACCCTGGTAAAGAAAATTTGTAAAAATAAATTGTTAATCAAAAGTGCTTTAGCAAAAACTGAAAATTTAGAATCTGCTCTTTTGTGTGCCCAATTATCCTTTTGGCATGCCAAATTCCAAACCCGTTGGTTGGGATACAAAGATGGTTTTTTGTTTTTGCCCGAAACCTCTTTTTGGAAAAAGGAATGGAAAAGAAAATTTTACCAGGCCTGGAAAGAAAAAAATTATTTAAAATATCGCCATCTTGCCACTAATTTGTTTTAAAGATGTTTATAAAACTTAAAAAATTTGAGGGGGAAATTATTTGGACAAAACATGTAGAGAAAAAAATGAAATATTATCGCTTTTCCCGAAAAAGGGTTTTAAAAATTTTAAAAAATCCAGATAGAACAGAAGAGGGAATCGCTCCTGAAACCATTGCCAGCATGCAAATTACCGGAAGCCAAAAACATCCTAAAGAGGTTTGGGTAATGTACCAAATTGAAAAGGCAAAAGGAAAAAAACAAAAGGCAAAACTGAAAATAATTAGTGCCTGGCGATATCCCGGAAGAACTCCTGAGGGCCAAAGACCATTAATACCGGCTGAGGTTATTGAAGATTTATTAAAAGAGGGTATAATTATTAAAGATTATTAATTTTTATTATGATTTATCTTAAAATATTCATTGCTGGATTTGGAGGAGGAGCCACCAGAGGATTGGTGGGATTTATTAAACATCAGTTTGCTTATAAAAATGTAAAATTTGAGTTGCCCTATTTTCTGGTAATGACCTTTCTTTCAGGAATAATAGGGATTTTGGCAGCTGTGGCTATTAAAGAGTTGGGTTTAACCCTATTTGGTGATTTTACCCCGGCCCTGGCTTTTGTGGTAGGTTATGCCGGAGGAGATTTTCTAGAGAATATTTATAAAATTATTATCAAAAGGTCTTCTCTCTATCCCTTAGATAAAAAATAATGGGTCCCTCTTCCCAAAAATTCTTAGGTTGGATTTTATTGTTTTTGGGAATATTTATCATCCTCTGGACCCTTTATTCTTCTTTCAATATTTTTTCAGCAAAAAAGGAAGTGCCAGCGGTTTTTAAACTTGAAAAAGAAGCATCTTTGCCCAAAAAGGAGGTTGTTTCTACTCAGGTTGATGTTGAAAAAATGATTAGAGAAGAGTTAGAGGGTCTCTTTCCTTCAGAGTTTTTACCAAAGATCCTCAACCTTTTGGCTTGGTCAATCTTCGCTGGAATTTTAATTTTGGGAGGAAGCCAAATTGCTGGCTTGGGTATTAAATTATTAAAAAGATGAAATTTGTCGCTGATTTTCACTTACACTCAAAATACTCTCGAGCCACCAGCCAGGAAATGAATTTGGAAAATTTGGATAAATGGGCTCAAATAAAGGGAATTAAGGTTTTGGGGACCGGGGACTTTACACATCCTGAATGGTTTAAAGAACTAAAAGAGAAACTAAAAGAAGAAGAAAGGGGATTGTTTAAATTAAAGGGTGGCCATTCAGAAACCCGTTTTATATTAACCACTGAAATAAGTTGTGTTTATTCAAAGGGAGGCAAGGTAAGAAAAATTCATATTATTTTATTTGCCCCCTCTTTTGAGGTTGTAGAAAAAATTAACGCTCATTTGGGTTGGGTGGGCAATTTAAAGGCTGACGGGAGACCCACCCTGGGGTTAGATGCTAAAGAACTAGCAAAGATTATTTTGAGTATTTCCTCAGATTGCCTAATAGTACCCGCCCATATTTGGACGCCCTGGTTTTCCTTGTTTGGCTCCCGCTCAGGTTTTGATTCTTTGGAAGAATGCTTTGAAGAATATTCAGAGCATATTTTTGCTGGAGAAACAGGATTAAGTTCTGATCCAGCAATGAATTGGCGGGTCTCTGCTTTAGACAAAATCACCCTCATTTCAAATAGTGATAGTCACTCTCCTTCTCGGATTGGCCGCGAAGCCAATGTTTTTGATACCGCTTTAGATTATTTTTCAATTTTAGAAGCAATAAAAAAGAAAGACAAAGAAAAGCTTTTATATACCATTGAGTTTTATCCTGAAGAAGGAAAATATCATTATGATGGCCACAGGTTGTGCAATATAAGAATGTCACCAGAAGAGTCAAAAAAAACTGGAGGCATTTGCCCCAATTGTGGAAAACCCTTAACCATTGGAGTTTTAAATAGGGTTGAACAACTAGCAGATAGACCAGAAGGCTTTGTGCCCCAAAAGGCTATCCCCTTCAAGAGGTTAGTACCCTTGGAAGAAATTATTGCCCAGGCCTTAAATGTTAATAAGGTTGCTAAGCAGGTGAGAAGAGACTATCAAAATTTAATAAAAATTTTTGGAAGCGAATTTAATATCTTGCTTTCTGTCTCCAAAGAAGATTTGGAAAAAGTGGCTGGCCCTAAGATCGCAGAAGGGGTCATTAGGGCAAGAGAAGGAAGGGTAATAGCTGAACCAGGCTATGATGGAGTCTATGGGAAAATTAGAGTCTTTGGCGAGGAAAAAGAAAACCACCCTTCTTTTGGCCAAAAAACCCTGTTTTAAAATTATGTCAATTTTAGAAATTATCAAAAAAAGAAGAAGCATAAGAGATTTTCAAGAGAAAACAATACCCCAAGAAGTGATCGAAAAATTGATAGAGGCCCTTATTTGGGCTCCCTCAGCTGGCAATCTTCAGTCAAGAAAATTCTATTTTGTTTTTAATCAAGAAATAAAAGAAGGGTTGGCTAAGGCAAGTTTAAATCAAATGTTTATTGCTAGATCTCCTTTGGTAATAGTGGGTTGTCTCAATAAAAACATTAAAAATTATTATGGAAAAAGGGGAGAAGATCTTTATGCTATTTGCGATGTCTCTGCCTCTGTTGAAAATATGCTTTTGGTGGCAACTGAAATGAGTTTGGGGGGTTGCTGGGTAGGGGCTTTTGACGAAAAGGAGGTTTCCAAAATTTTAAATTTACCAGAAAATCTAAGGCCGATTGTAATTTGTCCCATAGGCTTTCCTGCTAAAACCCCTTCTCCTCCTTCCCGTCTCCCCAAATCAAAAGCAATTGAGTTTATAGAATAATCAACTAAAAAGCTTGGTTTTGTAATAAAGAGCGGTGGCAATCTTGTTATAATTGAAGAGGTTATTTGACTTAGGTTTTGATATATGTTAAACAAAAAGAAGGCCAGATAAGTCGATTATCTAGAAGCCAGTTAAAAGGCACGAAGATAAGCGGCTAAGGTCTAAAGGTCGCTTTATTTTTTTAAGTTTTTAGTTTTATGGAGTTAAAAAAACCACACTTTACCCAAAGACAAATGCATCAGGGACACTGGACCTGTTCAGAGTGCGGAAAAGAAATTACTGAACTTCCTTTTGAACCAGCCCCTGACAGACCAGTCTATTGTAGAGAATGTTGGGCCAAAAAGAGAGCAGAAAGATTCAAGAGATAGAGATTAAGCCCCCACCCAAAAGGTGGGGGCTTTTGTTATAATGAAAATGAAAATGTATCCTTCTTATCTCAATCTTTCTAAAAAAGAATTCAAAAAAAGAATCGAAAAATCTTTTAAGCTATTAGAAAATTGTAGACTTTGTCCTAGAGAGTGTGGGGTGGAACGGTTGAGGGGTGAGCTTGGTTTTTGCGGTTTAAAAGAACTTCCTATGATTTCTGCCTATCATCCCCATTTTGGAGAAGAAAAGGTTTTGGTGGGGCAATTTGGTTCAGGAACAATATTTTTTACCTCTTGTAATCTCTCTTGTGTCTTTTGCCAAAATTATGAAATTTCCCAATTAAGAATAGGAAAGGAGATTTCTTTTGAAGAATTGGCTAAAATAATGATAGAGCTCCAAGAGAGGGGCTGTCATAATATAAATTTAGTCACCCCCACTCCCCAGGTCCCCCAAATTCTCAAATCCCTTTTTCTGGCCCGGGAAATGGGATTAAAAATTCCTTTGGTTTACAATACTAATTCATATGATTCTTTAGAAACCTTAAAATTATTAGATGGGATAATTGATATTTATATGCCAGATGCCAAATATAGTGATAATGAAATGGCTAAAAAATATTCAAAGGCCCCTCATTATTTTGAAATAATGAAAAAATCTATTAAAGAAATGTATCGTCAAGTAGGAGATTTAAAAACTCAAAAAGGAATAGCCATTAGAGGGCTCTTGGTTCGACACTTGGTTTTACCCAACAACCTGGCAGGGTCACCAAAAATTTTCGAATTTCTCTCTCGAGAAATCTCAGAAAATACTTTTTTGAATATTATGGATCAATATTATCCCTATTATAAGGCCTTTGAATATCCAGAATTGGCCAGAAAAATTTCTAAAAAAGAATTTGAAAGGGTAGTAGGGTTGGCTAAAAAATTTAATCTAAAAAGGTTATATTTTTAAAATGGCTTCTATTTTTGGAAAAATTTTAATTTTTCTAGGCGCCATTTTCATTTTAATGGGCATTTTCTTTTTGTTTTCCCCCAACATCCCTTATGTAGGGAAATTACCGGGTGATATTTATATTAAGAAAGATTCTTTTAGTTTTTACTTTCCCCTTACGAGTTGTATTTTAATTAGCCTTCTCCTCTCTCTTTTATTTTATTTAATCTCTCGCTTTCTGAAATGATAAAAAATATCTTTATTACCGGAAAACCAGGCTGTGGTAAAACCACTCTAATAAAAGAGATCTTAAAAGAACTCAAAATTCCGGCTCAGGGTTTTTTTACCGAAGAAATTCGAGAAAAAGGAAAAAGGGTGGGATTTAAAATTAAAACCCTAAACCAGAAAGAGGGAATTCTGGCTCATAAAGATCTAAAAAGCCAATTTAGGGTCTCAAAATATGGGGTTAATCTCAAGGATTTAGAAGAGATTGGAGTAAAGGAATTAGAAAAGGGTTTGGAAAAAGAACATCTTTTGATAGTTGATGAAATTGGAAAAATGGAACTTTTCTCTCAAAGATTTAAAGATATTATTTTAAGGTCTTTAGAAAGTAAAAATAAGGTTTTGGGAACTATAATGATCAAAGAAAACCCTTTTTCTAAAAAAATCAAAAAAAGAAGTGATACTAAGATCTTTTATTTAGCCCCAGAAAACAAAAAGAGGATAAAAAAGGAAATTTTAGAAATTCTTAATCCCAAAACCAACTAATGAGATTTTCTTTTATTTCAAACTTGCCCTCTAAAAATTTTTCAATTACCCAAATATTGGTTTTGGTATGGTTGGTAATCTCAGAAACCAAAACCTGAGATTTTCTTTTAGTTAAAGGCAAATAGGGTAAAATCTGATCACCTAAATGCTTGTCTAAACAGGCTTTTGTTTTTTGTTCTTTTAATAATTCCAGGGCTGCTTCTTTACCAACATCTTCGGCTCTTTTTCCTAATTTTCCCAAGTTATCTGTTCCCATCACCGTATTTTCAAATTGAGCCACCAAGCAAATCTGGCTCCCGGGACAAGAGGTTTCGTAATATTCTGTTTTCTCCTCAATTGGTAGTTTCAACTTTCCCAAAACCTCTCTTGTGCCAGCTATTTGCCTTTCAGCCACCCTTTTCTCTTTTAAATAAAGGGAGGCGCCAGAAATTACCAAAATCTTCTCCAAATCCCCCCTTTCTATTAACTCAAGAGGTTCCAAGATTCGTGTTTTCTCACGATCGTTGAGACAAGACGCAGGATTGCATTGCGGGGATTTTGTTGAAGGAGGGAAAATCTTTATTTGGATTTTTGCCCCACCCTCTGGATAATAACCCCTTTTTAAAATCTCAACCTCCACTCTTTGTCCCATTTTTTCTAAAATCTTTAAAAAGACATAACGAAAATAATCAATGGTGGGACTAAAAAAAGTATCAGTGGCTCCTCCTTCAAAAAGAATTCTAATTGGAGAGGGAACAAAAAGGGCAGCAGGGATGAGGGTTTGTAAGACCAGAGTAATACTACCTGCTGTTTCAATTTTTATATGAAGATCTTTGGAAGAAATTTGGCCAGGATAAAACAAAATCTCTTGGGAACCCAGTTTAGCCCCTTCAACACTTGCCCCACAAAGTTGGGATAAGGCCTGAATTCCTAAAAGATGTTGAGGCATTAAACCTGGCTTGGGACGGTTTTTTCGGATATTAAAAATTCGGCAAGGCTTTTTAGTAATTGCCGAAAGAGCGATGGCTGTCCTTAAAATTTGACCCCCACCTTCAAGATAACTCCCGTCAATCTCAATCATAAAAATTTATTAAAAAACAGTAATATCAATGGCCTCAATAGGAGTATTGGTTTTAAGGCTTTCAAGAATATTTTGAGAGCTAGTTACCGTTACCTGCCTTCCTTTTTTTAGATCTTCAAAATTTATTTTTTCTTCTTGGGGCATTCCCTCTCCAGAAAAAGTAATTTTTTTTATTGTGGTTTGTTCTCCCACTAACACTTCTATGCTTACAAAACGAGGCGGGTATCCAATTGGTATTCCGTCTAAAATTATGGAATTCTCCCTTACTTCTTTTATTGCGCCCATTACTTTATAATCTAATTTACCTACTCCAGGCGGATATCCTGGTTCCCATTGGTCAAAATGTTCCTTCTTCTTAGTAAATTTAAATAAAAATACTAAACAAACCAAAACTAAAACTATAAGAACAACTATTAAAACCTTAAATTTTAGAGCCATAGACTTGATAAAAAATTTTTATTTTTAGCCAACCTTTAGATTATTTTAAAATAATTTCATCAAGGAGGCAATAAAAGATAAGGGTTGACAGGCTCTGAAGGGAGGCTTAAAATATTATTAATCCCCAAAAAAGGTTAGAAAAAGATTGAATAAAAAGAGTTCTTTTTAGGCTTATTTCTAAGAAACCAACAACCTCCCTTATTCAATACTTAGAAAGAATAAGGGGAGGAAAATGGAAAGTTTGGCTTCAGTTGGGGAAACTAAAAAGAGAATTTCTTTCTTTTAAGGGGCTCATTATAGGAACCCTCATTTTGATATCTTTAGTTTTTTGCTTTATTAAAAAACAAACCAAAGAACCCTTTTTAAATCCTTCCCAAGAAGTTTTTTATAATTTAAATAATCAAACTTCTTTAACCTGGGATACCAAAAAAATTGATTCTCCTGATCTCAATTTAATAGAAAAAAATAGTATTTTAGAGGTTAGCCCTCCTATTTTTATTTCTCCCCAGGTTTTAGGAAGCTTAGAAGCAAGAGATTATCAAACCAGAAATGAAATTTTAGAATATATAGTAGAGCCTGGCGACACCCTTTCTGGAATTGCCAAAAATTTCAATATTTCTCTAAATACCATCTTGTGGGCCAACGATCTCAACCAAAGCTCTACTATCAAACCAGGCCAAAAATTAATTATTTTACCTGTTTCAGGAATCTTGCATTATGTAAAAAAGGGCGATACCTTGAGTGAAATTGCCCAAACCTATAAAGCAAAACTAGAGGAAATTGTGGCCTTTAATGAGTTAAGTGGAGAAGACGATATTTTTGTTGGGGATATATTAATCGTCCCCAATGGCAAAATGCCCCAAAACACTACTCAAACCTCTCTTGCCTCCCATTGGGTGCCTGTAGCCTCGAGTTATTTTATTTGTCCTATAACCCCTCCTTGTGCTCTCACCCAGGGGCTCCACTGGTATAATGCCGTTGATTTAAGCCACGGTAAATGCGGGGAGGCGATTTTTGCTGCCGCCGGTGGCACCGTCCAAAGAGTAAGATATGGTTGGAATAGGGGAGCAGGTAATTACCTTACTATTTTACATCCTAATGGAGTTGTAACAATGTATGGTCATCTCCAGACAATTTTAGTTAAGCCGGGCCAAAAAGTGAATCAAGGGCAAATAATTGCTTTAATGGGGGGCAAACCCGGCACCCCCGGAGCGGGCCGTTCAACTGGATGCCATCTCCATTTTGGAGTCTACGGAGGAAAAAATCCTTTTGCTTATTAAATTTAATCTCTTAAACGATACATTAGGGCCTCAGACAGGTGAGCAAAAGTAATGTTTTGGGAACCTTCCAAATCAGCGATTGTTCGGGCCACCTTTAAAACTCGGTGGTATCCCCGAGCAGAAAGCTTTCCTGAGTTTACTGCCTTCTTTAAAAGATTTTCAGAATCTGAAGAAAGTTGGCAGTATTTTTTTATTTCTAAAAGATTCATTTCTGAATTGGTCTTTTCTTTGCCAAATCTTTCTTTTTGAATTAACCTGGCTCTTTCCACCTTTTCTCTTATCCTGGCTGAAATATTTTCCGGGTTCTTTTCAATTAAATCCTCATATTTTAAAGAAGGAACATCAATTAAAATATCAATTCTATCTATTAAAGGACCAGAAAGTTTTCGACGATACATTAAAATCTGAGAGTTGGTGCATTGGCATTGTTTTTCTGGATTACCATAATTGCCACAAGGACAAGGATTGGCTGCCGCCACCAAGGTAAATTGTGAAGGAAACCTGAAAGAATATTTGGCTCTCAAAATCCTCACCTCTCCTTCTTCAATAGGTTGCCTTAGGCTTTCTAAAACATCTCGGTGAAACTCAGGGAACTCATCTAAAAACAAAACTCCTCGATGGGCTAAAGTAATCTCGCCGGGGCGGGGAGGGTTTCCTCCACCAATTAAAGCGGTTTCTGAAGAGGTATGATGGGGGGCTCGAAAGGGACGATTAACAACTAAAGGTCTCTCTGGAGGAAGAAGTCCGGCCACACTATAAATCTTGCTTACCTCCAAACTCTCTTTAAAAGAAAGTCGAGGCAAGATAGAAGGCAGAGATTTAGCCAAAATGGTCTTGCCTGCTCCTGGTGGTCCCATCATTAAAAGATGGTGGCCACCAGCAGCCACAATCTCTAAAGCTCTTTTGGCATATTGTTGGCCCTTAATCCAACCAAAATCAACTGAAAATTCAGGCTCTTTAAAATATTTTTCTCTTTCGGTCTTAAGGGGTAAAATTTCTTTTCTGTTTTTCAAGTAATCTACCGCTTCTTTTAAAGTATTAACCCCAATCACCCTTATTCCTTCAATGAGGCCGGCCTCTGGAGCGTTTTCTTTGGGCAGAATAATCTCTGAAAATCCCTTTTCTTTGGCCGTTAAAGCAAAGGTGATGGCTCCTCGGATAGGCCTTAATTTTCCATCTAAGGCTAATTCCCCAACAAAAATTTTATCTGGAAAATTAAATTTTAATTGATTGGAAGCCAGTAAAAAGCCAATGGCAATAGGTAAATCATAAAAAGACCCCTCCTTTTTAAGATCAGCTGGGGCGAGAGAAACCAAAACCTTAAGAGATTTGTTGTAAGGAGAAAGAAAGCCAGAATTTTTAAGAGCCACCGCCACCCTCTCTCTTGATTCTTCGACTGCTTTATCTGGTAAACCCACGATTCCAAAATATCTTAATCCCCGAGAAACCTCTACCTCTACCTCAATTATCTGAGAGTCCAATCCTACCAAGGCTACCGAAAAAACCTTAGAAGGCATATAGTTATGTTTGGCACTCCAAACAAAGGTTTGTTTCGGGACAGGCCATTAATTTTTCTTCTGAAATTTCCCTACCACACTTTTCACAAATTCCATACTTCCCTTTTCTAATTTTTTCCAAAGCATTTTCAATGTTTGCTAATTTTTTCTCTAGATCCTCTTTAATTGACAAAAGAGTAGAGTATTCTTCCACCTCATCTGCTCCTTCCTCTAAACGAGCACTTCCGACATCTCCATCAAAATGAGGAAACCTTACCCTTCTTTTCCCTAGATGACTTCTTTCTTTTTGGGTAAATTTTTGAAGCTCTTTTTCGATGTTTTCTTTTTCTTTTTCTAGTCTCTCTTTAATTTCTTTTATAAATTCTTTCTTGGGCATTATTGTTATTGAGAGCCAACCAAAAGGTCTATGGCTCTGGTTAACCCACTTAGGGAACTGGTAAGAAGGAAGTGGTCATCAAAAACAGAATAACAGATCCCCAAATCTTGACGGCTAAAGGTTTGAAAACGATAATTAATGGTCTGATGAGTCCCTTCTTTAAAAACCGGAGATAAGGCAGGATCTTTTTTCCCTAAGGGCAAATAAAGACCTTTTAAGTTTTCTTCTAGGGTTGGTTCCAACCCTTTTAACAATTCAACAAATTCCTCTTTCTTTTCTTCTTTAATCTCTCCTATCAGTCCCCATCTTTTTCCTTCTTTTTGATAAAAAACAAAAAAGGTATAATTTTCCTCCAAGGCCTGGTAAAATCCTTCTGGCCACTCAACCAAAAAACCTTCAAAAAGGTCTCTTAAAGAAATAAACTGATTTAAAGAAAGATCTTTAAATACCAACCTTATAATACTTCCTTCTTCAAAATCTTTTTCTAAAAATTCATTAAAAAGATCTTCAATTTTTTTTCCTTCTGAAATCTCTAAAACCTCAGTAGAGCTAACAGAAATTAAAGAGACTGGAAGAGAAATCTCTTCCTTTGAAGGGGTGGTTTCCTCTAGTATTTCCTCTGGGGTTTCTTCTGGAATCTCTAAGGGTTTTTCCTCAAAAATGGGTGGTGGCGGGGAAGGGGGAGCAGGCTTTTCTTTAAAATACCAATACCAAAAGCCAAACAATAAACCCAAAATCCCAAAAAACAAAATTAAAACCAAAATTCTAATAAAAATTTTTTGAGTGGCAGAGGGTCGAACCACTGGTCGGGGAACCAAAATCTTTTTGGGTCGAGCAGGAATTTTTTTTCGGCGAGCCAACTCAGTGCCCAAAAGCCTCTTTAACATCTTTTTTCTTTCTTCTTCTTCTATCTGCCAAGCCCTTTCTGCCTGGCGTCTTTTTTCTTCTAACATCCTTTGCTTTTCTATTTCTTCTTTTTTTCTTATCTCTTCCAACTCTCTTTTTTTGGCTCTTTCGGTAATTTCTTCTTTTAACTCTCTCTCTTCTTTTATTTTTTCTCTTTCCTCTTTTTCTCTCTTAATCTGCTCTAACATCTTTTTTTCTCTTTCTATCTCTTCTTTCGTTTTAAGGCGAGCCAATCGTTCTCTTTCAGAAACTGCCTCTTTCTCTCTAAGCTTTAAAATATCTTTTTGCATCGTCCGGATGTCTTCTCTTTTGAAAAAAAGTTGTTCTTTTTCTTCTTTGGCCATAAACTTATCTTTTTTTTCTTTTAAAGTAAATTCTTTTACTTAAACCCAAGTTTATTCTTCCATGTTCATCTATAGAAATAACTTTTACGGGCAAAACATCGCCTACCCTTATTGCCTCCTCTACTCTTTTAATTCTATAGGGTTTTAGTTGAGAAATATGAAGCAAGCCCTCCTGATTAGGAATTAACTCTAAAATTGCTCCAAAATTATATATTCTCTTTACTTTTCCATAAAATGTTTCTCCTACCTTAATTTCTCTAGTCAGATTTTTAATCCAGGCAATCGCTTTTCTGGCCGCCTCTTCTTTTTCGGCGGTAACAAAGATTAAACCGTCGGGTTGAATATCAATAGAAACCTCACATTTTTCAATGATATCATTTATGGTTTTCCCTCCAGGCCCAATCACATCTCTAATTTTTTCAGGACTAATTTGGATCTTAAAAATCCGAGGAGCAAAAGGTGAAAGTCTAGATCTGGGTTTGGCTATCACTTTTTCCATTAAATCTAAAATTTCTAATCTTGCCTTTCTGCCCCTCTCTAAAGACTCTTTTAAGATCTTTTCGTCAATTCCCTCGATTTTCACATCCATTTGAAGAGCAGTAATCCCCTCTCTGGTGCCCGCTATCTTAAAATCCATATCTCCAAAGTGGTCCTCTGGGCCTTGAATGTCGGTTAAAATCTTATAATTCTTACCCTCTTTCATTAATCCTAAAGCAATACCGGCAACCGGCGCTTTAATGGGCACACCAGCATCCATTAAAGCCAAAGAAGAAGAACAAACTGATGCCATAGAGGTAGAGCCATTAGAGGAAAGAATTTCCGAAACCACCCTCATTGTATAGGGAAAATCATCAAATAAAGGAATAAGGGGCAAAAGAGCCCTCTCTACCAAAATTCCATGGCCAATTTCTCTCCGAGAAGGAGCCCGCGAGGGCCTAATTTCTCCAGTAGAGTAGGGAGGAAAATTATAGTGGTGCATAAACCTTTTTTTCCCCACAATCTCCATTCCCTCTAATAATTGCTGGTCTCCTGGGGCTCCTAAGGTAAGAATGGATAATGATTTGGTTTGACCTCTACAAAAAAGTCCGGAACCATGGGTCCGAGGCAAAACCCCTACCTTCATAGATATTTTTCTTATTTTCTCTATCTCTCGACCGTCGGGCCTTTTCTCTTCTTTAATCACATTTTGATGAAGAATTCTTCTGATCTCTTGAGTAAAAAAATCTAAAGCCCTTCTTATTTTTTCTTCGTCTTCTGGATATTTTTCTTTAATAAACCCTACCAAATCATCTCTAAGCTTATCCATGGCGCTCATTCTTTCAAATTTTTCAACCTTAAACAGAGCCTTTTCTATTTTCCCTTCCAAAAACCCTTTCAACTCTTTTTCAAATTGAGGATCTAAAACAAAGGGTTCAATTTTAAGTTTCTCCTGGCCAATCTCTGAAATTATTCTTTTTTGAAAATTAATCAACTGCTTTAGATAAGGTTTAGCAAATTCCCAGGCTTCCAAAATTAATTCTTCTTTTGTTTCCTCTGAGTGACCCTCTATCATATTAATAATAATTTCTCCATTTCTTTCTAGCCCAGCAAACACTATATCTAAAGAAGATTTTTCTCTTTCCAAATTAATGGGGTTTAAGATCCATCCCTTTTCACCTCGGCCCACTCTCACTGCTGCCACTGGTCCCTGCCAGGGGATATCAGAAATTCCTAGGGCTAAAGAAGAGCCTATCACTCCTAAAATATCAGGGTCGTTTTCTAAATCGTAAGACAGGCAGGTAATTATTACCTGAACCTCTCTTTTTAGCTCTTTTGGGAAAAGAGGACGAATGGTTCTGTCAATCAATCTTGAAGTAACAATGGCTTCATCAGAAGGCCTGGTCTCCCTTTTAATATAACGAGGTCCTTTAATTTTACCGGCTGCGTAAAACCTCTCCCCATATTCAACAGTCAAAGGAAAAAAATCCACATTTGTTCTATCTTCTTTTGACATTACTGCCGTAACCAAAATTAGGGTTTCTCCATAACGGACGAAAACACTACCGTTAGCCTGTTCCGCTAATCGAGGAACCTTAACCTCTAGATCTCTAGCTCCAATATCCAACTGAAAGGTTTTCTCATCCATATAATCATATAGTTATTTTTTTAATAAAAAGCGCTGGGGGTTCTTATCCAAATTAATAAATTCATCAGCTACCTCTTTTAATTTAGAAGAGGCAGATTTGCCAAAGGCAATTACCTCCACTCTTTTCCCCTGGTTCTTTAAATACTCCACCAAAGAAACAAAGTCTCCATCACCAGAAACCAAAACCAAAACATCAACACTAGGAGCCAATCTGATAGCATCAATTACTATCCCCACATCCCAGTCTGCCTTTTTCATTCCCCCATAAAATTCTTGCAGGTCCCTTACTCTTGTTTCAATACCTAACTTTTTTAAGGCATTAAAAAAAGGACGCTCTTCTCCTGTTTTCGTCCTCACCACATAGGCAAAAGCCCTTATTAAATTCCTGTCACTCACTGCCAAATTTAAAATTTCCCCAAAGTTAACCCGTGCCCCATAAAGATTTTTAGCTGAGTGATATAAATTTTGAACATCAATTAAGACCCCTACTCTTTGACCAAAATGTTTAATAACCATATTTATTTTTTCAAGCCCAATTTTTTAATAAGGGCTTGATATCTTTTTTTATCTTCTTTTTGAAGATATTTTAAAAGTTTCCTTCTTTTGGCTACCATTTTTAATAATCCTCTCTTTGAATGAAAATCTTTCCTATGGGTTTTTAAATGCAAAACCAACCTTTTAATCTCTTCTGTTAAAAGGGCAATTTGAACCTCAGGTGAACCGGTATCTAAATCGTGAAGTTTATATTTTTCAATAATTTTGACTTTTTCTTCTGGCTCTAACATATTTATTTATTATACCTCTTTTCTTATTTTCTTAAAATAAAAAAATTTTGTGCCCCTGAGAGGAGTCGAACCTCTATCCCAGGCTTAGAAGGCCCGTGTTCTATCCATTGAACTACAGGGGCATCAGGTATTTAAATTATAAAAAAATATCTTCTGACGTCAATCTTTTATAAGGGGGAGAGTGAACCAAAAGGTAGATCCTTTTCCTTCTTGGCTGAAAAATCCTATTTGGCCACCCATTTTTTCAATAATGAGTTTGGTAATATACAATCCCAAACCAGAGCCCTTGGTTTTTTCTTTTAACACATTACTTGATCTAAAAAATTTTTTAAAAATATATTTTTGGTCCTCTTTAGGAATACCAATTCCTTGGTCTTTTATTTCAAAATATAAATTTTTATTTTTTCTTTTTAAGGTAATCTCTATCTTGCCCCCTTCCTTTGAATAACGAATGGCATTATCTAAAAGATTCCCAATGGCTTGTTTTAATTTGGCAGGATCAATTATCACTTTTGGCAAGTTAGAAGGGGTATTCAAAACTATTTTAATTTTGGTTGTTTTAATAAGCGGTTGAAAAGCAAATAATACCTCTTTGACCAAATCCTTGAGAGAAACCTCTTTTTTCTCCATCGGGAGTTTGGCTTTTTCTAATCTAGAAACCAAAATAAGGTCAGAAACCATCTCTTCTAACCTTGAGATATTGTTTTTTAAAATTTGAAAACACTCTTTTAGTTTTTCAGGATCATTATCTGAAGGAAAAAAGTCTAGAGTCCACTTGAGATTGGTGAGAGGCCCTCTTAATTGATGAGAAATAATATCGATAAACTCAGATTTCATTCGAGAAACCTGAAGGGTTTTTTCTAGGCTTTGGGAAACAATATAAGAAACCAATAACAATATTGCTGACAATCCCAAAATAAATAAAATCATTGCCTCAGGCTGGATTGAGTATTTGCCGCCAATGTTGTAAAGACCGATAATCAGGGCGATATTGAAAAGACCAAAAACCAAAAAAAGAAATTGAGGATGCTGCCAAACAGGAATATTATATTTTTTAGATTGAGCCAAAAAATTAGATTGACTTAAAAATTCCTTCAGTCTCATTATTTTCATTTTAACAAAGAAATTGACTTAAATAAAGAAAAAAGTAAAATAAAAAGAGACCCGGGGAGTAGTATAACGGTAGTACGTGCGCTTTGGGAGCGCATGGCCCGGGTTCAACTCCCGGCTCCCCGACAAAGTTTTTTGTGGTATTTAATGCGGGAGTAGCACAGTGGTAGTGCAACGGCCTTCCAAGCCGTGTACGCGGGTTCGATTCCCGTCTCCCGCTCAAAAAAACCGCCCCCTCAAAGGGGGCGGTTTTTTATTTTGCGTATTCTATAAACCTACTTTCTCTAATCACTGTTACCTTTATCTCTCCGGGATACCTCAATTCTTCTTGAATCCGGTTGGCAATGTCTTTGGCTAATCTTTTAGCAGACAGGTCATCTACTTCTTTGGGTTTTACAAAAACCCTCAATTCTCTCCCTGCCTGAATGGCATAACTTTTTTCCACTCCCGGAAAGGTATTAGCAATATTTTCAAGAGACTCTAATCTCTTCAAATAATTCTCTAAGGTATCCTTTCTAGCCCCTGGTCTCGCCCCAGAAATTTGATCAGCCACCTGAACCACTATCGCTTCTAAGTTTTGATAAGGATATTCCTCATGATGAGACTTCATTGCATCAATTACTTCTTTTTCTACTCCTAGTTTTTCTAGGACTTTTATTCCAATTTCAGTATGAGAACCTTCTACCTGATGATCTAAAGCCTTACCAATATCGTGCAAAAGGCCAGCCTTTTTAGCCACTTCCACATTAGCTCCTAATTCAGCCGCCAACGCCCCAGCCAAAAGGGCAACCTCAATAGAATGGAGTAAAACATTTTGGCCAAAACTTGTCCTAAATCGCAATCTTCCTAACAATTGGATTAACCGAGGATCTAAACCAATAATTCCTAACTCGTGGACAGCCTGCTCTCCTGCCTCTTTTATTTGATTAGCAATTTCTTTTTCTGCTTTCTTCACTGCCTCTTCAATTCTGGCAGGCTGAATTCTGCCATCTTGAATCAGTTTTTCTAAAGCTAATTTAGCTACCTGCCGCCTCACTGGATCAAACCCAGAAATCACCAAAGTTTCAGGGGTCTCATCAATAATAATTTCTACCCCGGTCAATTTTTCTAGGGTTCTAATATTCCTTCCTTCTTTGCCGATAATTCTCCCTTTTATTTCATCAGAGGGCAAACTAATGGTGGTGGTAGTAATTTCTTGGGCTTGCGAAAGGGCTAATTTTTGAATAGCAAAAGCCAAAATCTCTTTGGCTCTTTTCTGATATCTTTCTATTCCCTCTTCTTCTAATTTTTTAATTCTCTCTAAAATCTCTTTTTGGTACTCTTTTTCAACGCTCTTTAATAGTTCTTTTTTTGCTTCTTCTTTAGAGAGTTTGGCAATTTTCTCCAATTTCTCTGTCGCTTCCTTTTCCATCGCTTCCAGGCTTTCTTTCACTTTTTTTAAAGCCCCTATTTTCTTTTCTAACTCTTTTTCTTTTTTTTCTAACTCAAAAGATTTCTTTCCTAAAAAGTGTTCTCTTTTAATTAACAATTGTTCGGCCTGAAAAAGATCTCTTCTTTTTTGCTCTATCTCTTTTTGGTTGGTTTCCAATATTCTATTTGCTTTCTCTTTAGCCTCTTCAATTAAACGGTTGGCTTCAGCTTTTACTTGGGAAATTTTTTTCTGAAGTTTGGCTTCAATTGTTCGATAATTTTTTTTAGCAATCCATTGACGAAGCCAATAACCCAAAACAGCTCCTAATATAGCCGAAGCCGTGGCTAATAAAGGAATAAATACTGGATTCATATTTCAGAGAGAAATTGGCGAATTCACCCTCAATCCATTTGAAAGAGGGATTGCCACCAAATTCTTGAAAAAGAGGGTTTTTGAAGATTAGAGGGTAAATTTAAGCCAATTTCTTGAATTAAAAGAGAAGTTTAGTTCTTAGTGGTCTTAATGACTTGATCAATCAATCCATAGGCCTTTGCTTCCTCGGCTGATAAATAAAAATCTCGATCGGTATCTTTCTCGATCTTTTCAATGGGTTGGCCAGTATGTCTGGCTAAAATTTTGTTTACTTTTTCTTTTAATCTCAAAATTTGTTTGGCGGCAATCTCCACCTCCACTGCCTCTCCAGAAATTCCACTCACCGCTACCTGATGAAGCAAGATCTGAGAATGAGGTAAGGCAAATCTTTTTCCTTTAGTGCCGGCTGCCAACAAAACTGCTGCTCCTGAGGCGGCCAGTCCTACACATACTGTTGAAACCGGGCATTTTACATACTGCATTGTATCGTAAATCGCCAAAGCCGAACTCAACACTCCGCCGGGCGAGTTGATGTAGAGTTTAATCTCCTTTTTAGGATCCTGAGAGGCCAAAAACAACATCTGAGCAATAATAGAATTGGCTACCGCGTCAACAATCGGACTACCTAAAAAAATAATTCTCTCTTTCAAAAGCCGAGAATAAATATCATAGGCTCTTTCTCCATATTGACTTTTTTCAATCACGGTAGGGGTTAGATTCATACTACAAAACTTTCTAAAAACTCTAAGGTTTTCTCTGCCTCTATTCTATCTTTAATATAGAGCTTTAGCTTCTCTAAGTCAAGTTCCTTTTGGGCGGTTTCTATGCTGGGATAATGTTTTAAAATTTTATTAATTTCTTCTTCAATTTCTTCCTCTTTCACTTCGATATTTTCTCTTTTGCTAATTTCTTTTATTACCAAAAAGCCCTTTACTAGGTTCTCGGCTTGCTGATAATAATATTCCTCAATCTCTTTTTGGGTTTTATTTAACCTTTGAAGGTACTTCTCAAAAGGAATTTTTAAATTATTGGCAATATCTTTTTTAAGGTTTTCAAGCATCAAGTTTTTTTCTTTTTCAACTAATTCTTTTGGAGGCTTTATTTCAGCGGCTTGAACAATTTTAGACAAAATCTCAGCCCTAACCCTTTTGCTTTCTATCTCTTCTTTTTCTAAATAAATTCCTTCCCTGACACTCTTTTTCAGGGCTTCTAAATTCTCAAACTTCCCTAAACTTCTGGCAAATTCATCGGTAAGCTCAGGGAATTCTGCTCTTTGAACTGAACACATTTTTACTGAAAATTCTACCTTTTTGCCTGCCAAATCTTTTCGATAGTGATTTTGAGGAATGGTCAAAACAAGCCGCCTTTCTTCCCCAATCTCCATTCCTTCTATATTATCTTCAAATCCAGGAATCAGCTGACCCTTACCCAAAAAAAAGGCGTCTTTTCTTTTTAAACCATTTTCTAATTGGGGAGAGGAGTATTCAATTTCCACCCAATCGCCTTTCTGGCAGGGCCCTAATTTCTGGCTAAATTTAGCCCGCGATTTGCGAACCCAATCCAAGGTCTCTTTTACCTCTTCTTCTAAAACCTCTATTTTTTGCCTTTTTACTTCAGAGGCTATTTTTTTGTAATCCGGTAATTTTATTATCATAAATTTTTATTTTTCAGATTCTTCTTCAGAAATCTCTTTTTCTGATTCCTTTTGTTGGTTTTTTTCAGAGACAGGTTTTACATCAATCTTCCAACCCGTTAATTTAGCGGCCAGTCTTACATTTTGGCCATCCTTCCCAATAGCCAAAGACAATTGATCTTCAGGAACCAAAGCAATGGCTTTATTTTTGGAGCCCTTTTTCACTTCAATTACTTTAGCCGGAGATAGAGCATTAGCAATATATTTTTCTGGATCATCAGAATATTCAATAATATCAATCTTTTCGCCACCTAATTCGTTTATTACCGCATTCACTCTTGTCCCCCTTTGACCAACCATACTGCCAATAGGATCAATACCCTCTTCAGCAGAGTCAACAGCAATCTTTGTTCGAGAGCCAGGCTCTCTAGCAATTGATTTTATTACTACCTGCCCCTGAGCCACCTCAGGCACCTCTAATTCAAAAAGTTTAGAAACCAGTTTTGGATAAGCCCGAGAAAGGCATACAGTGGGGCCC
The DNA here is from genome assembly GCA_964546415.1 of uncultured Candidatus Saccharibacteria bacterium. GTDB lineage: Bacteria > Patescibacteriota > Minisyncoccia > Minisyncoccales > CAZJJV01 > CAZJJV01. The sequence goes on along the minus strand of CAZJJV010000005.1, from coordinate 1,774 downwards.
TTGGGAGTATCTTCTACTTTTAAAACATATACTTTTAATCTTTGACCGGGACGGTAAAACTCACCTGGTACCTGCTCTGATTTGGGTAATATCCCCACCGCCTTTCCAATATCTAAAAAAACATTTTTGGTTTCTACTCTTTGAACAATTCCTGAAACAATCTCTCCCTCCTTTGATTTATATTCATTAAAAATAGTTTCCCTTTCTGCCTCTCTAATTTTTTGTAAAATTACCTGCTTGGCTGTCTGAGCAGCGATCCTTCCATAATCTTTGTGGGTTTCTAAAGGAATTAATAACTCTTGGCCAGATTTTATTTTAGGGTCAATTTTTTTAGCTTCCTCAATCATAATATGTTTTTCTGGGTTGAACCTGATTTTCTTTTCTTCTTCCTCCTCTCCTTTTTTCTTTTTTTCCTTTAGTTTTTCTAATTCTTTTTCAGAATAAATCATATTTTTGTCTACCACCAATCTCACCTGCCAAAACTTTGCCTCACCGCTTTCAGGATCAAACTTGGCCACAATCTTCTGGCCCTTTTTGCCGTACTCTTTTTTATAAGCTGCAGCCAAAGCAGACTCGATCGATTCTAAAACACTTTCAATTGAAATGCCTTTCTCTTCAGCAATTTGAGCAATAGCTGAAAGAAAGTTTGTTTTTTCTTCCATAGGTTTTAAAATTTTTCACCAAAATTATATCACAAACTTGTCTTAAAGTAAATACTTGTATACAAAGAAAATTTAGGTTTTTTGATTTAATCTTTGCTTCTTTTGAGTTATTAAAATACATCTCTCGGAATCGAAACCCAAGGGATCGCCCTTAAAACTTCCATATCCCTTTTTAAAAATTAAACCTGCTTTTTGACAGAGTGAGATTAATTCTTTTATTGTAAAAACCCGAATACTATAGCAAACTTTCTCTTTGTTTTTTTTCTGAAAATCAATTATTTCTTCGTTCCAGCGAGATTTTAAAAAATCAAAAGAAGATTTAATAATTAAAAAATGATCTTTTGCTAGTTTTTTTCTTTGTTTGGGTCGATAATGATAAATAAGAGATTCTAGGTGTTTAACATCTAAAAAGAAAAGTCCTTTTGGTTTAAGAGCCTTGACAACTTCGCAAATTACCTTTTGATGATCTTCTTCTTTTTTAAAATAACCGAAAGAGTTGGAAATACTTAAAACTACATCAAACTTATTTTTAAAAGGAATTTTGCGGATATCACCCTTAATCCATTTAACTTTTAAATTTAATCTTTTCGCAACCCTTTCCCCCTCTTTAAGATATAAAGGATTAAGGTCTATGCCTGTCACCTCATATCCCCTTAGAGCCAATTCAATTGAATGACGCCCCCAACCGCAAGCTAAATCTAAAATTTTCATTTTCGGTTTTAATTTTAAAACTTGCTCAATAAATTGAACCTGTTTTCTATTTAACTCGGGGGAAAGATACTTTTTACACAGTGTTAAATATTTTTTATTAAAAACCTTACCGTTTGGTTTGTACCACATAAAAAATTTAACAATAAAAAGATCGCAACATTCAATATTTTACCATATATATCTAATTCTAAAAAGTTAAGGGGATGTTGAAACATCCCCTTTTGAGAACCTTGCTCATCCTTATTTAATAAGCAGAACAATCACAGCCGGGAGCGTAATTACAACTTGTAAAGTACCTAAAATGGTTTGGGTTTTTGAGTTTATGCTTTTATTTCATTAATATAAGGTGCCCCCATCAGGATTCGAACCTGAATCTGTGGCTCCGGAGACCACCGCTTTAT
>CAZJJV010000004.1:0-32842 GCA_964546415.1 uncultured Candidatus Saccharibacteria bacterium | reverse complement strand
CTATTGGTAAGGGATATCCAGTTAAAAATATGTTCTCTGGATTTACTCCATAAAGCTTTAATCTTTCCACCACCCTTTCGGTGGGAGCAAAATATTTTATTTTACTTTTTTGAGGATTCAAAGGAGCCCAGGTTCTAGCAATATCAGCATCGCATACCACACAAAAAATATCTTGGGGCCAACCAAAATGCTCTGCCATAAAAGCTGGCGTAAAAAAGGTGGTCACCAAAGGCAAGCGGGGGTTCTCTTTTTTACACCTTTCAATCAAGTGTCTCCCCCACCCCTTTTTTAACAAAGAGTAGATCTGTTTTAAGGTAAAATTAGGTTTTGAAAGATCTCTTTTGGGATAAAAACTTAAAATTTTTTGAAATTGATCAAAAACCTTAAAAATTAATTTACCAACCAAAGGAAGGCGATAGACGTTGGAAATGGCTTCATAAAAATGTTGGCTTGTTAGCCAAATTTTTCGATCTTTCTCGGGACTACCAGGATAATCATTAGCATTAATGGGCTTTTTACCAACAGCAAAATCAGCCAAAGAAAAGGCTGTCCTTTGATGCCCATAGCCCATACTTACAGAAATTAACCAAAATTTTTCCATATTTTTTTCTTTTTTTTATTTTAACATACTTTTCTTTATTTTAATTATTTTCTTTGTCGCCCGATCAATTGTTTCTTCTGAAATTTTCCCCTCTTTTACTCCTTCTACCAAAAAATCAATTGCCTTTTTGGGGTCTTGGGGATCATCAAACCCTGCCACGATTAAAATATCTACCCCTGAGTTCACTGCCAAAACAAGGGTTTCTTTTAGAGAAAAGTTTTTCTTTAATACTTTACTAGAAAGATCGTCTGATAAAATTAAAACATCTTCTCCTAGTTCCCTTTTTAAAAATTGAGTTCCTTTTTGAGAAATGCCAAAAGGAAGGGTGTCGTCTATTTTCTGATAAATCACGTTAGCTGTCATTATAAATTCTGGTTGGCTGGCAATAGCAATTTTGAATTGGTCAATTGGTGGAAGAGATTTTAAGATAGGCAAACTTTCCCTTTCTGGATTAAAAGAAATGTTTCCATAACCTGGGAAATGTTTTATGGCGGTTAAAATACCGGCTTTCTTTTGGCCCAAGATTAAATAAAAAGCCAACTCTCCAATTGTTTGGGGTTCTTTTTGAAAGGTTCTCTGATAAATAAAGTCACCAGGTCTTGACCAATCCAATAGAGGAGCCAGATTTAAATTAAAGCCCAATTCTCTTAACTCTCTTCCTCTTTCAAATCCTACATTAAAGGCTGTGGTAGTGTTTTCAATTTGGGATTGAGGGGTTTTTTGTTTTAAAAAAGTTACTCGAGAAATTGGTCCGCCCTCTTGATCAACAACAAAAAATAGGGGAAGGGGTAAATTTGAAGAAAATTTTTTTAAATCAGAAATCAACTTTTTTAATTGTTCTTGGTCTTCAATATTGCGAGCTAAAAAAAGCAAACCGCCGGGTTTTATTTCTTTAATAAAATCTTCTAAATTAGAATCTAAAACCTTTCCCTCAAAACCTACAATTAGCATTTGGCCCACCTTTTCTCTCAAGGTTAACTCTTTTTCGATCTCTCCGGATTTATTTTCACTAAGCCACGTGCCTAAGGTTAAAGAAGCGAAAAGCAATAAAATAAAAATAATTATCTTTAAGTCTTTTTTCTTTTGTTTTAACATTTTATCAAAACAAAACTTTTAGCTCTTCTTTTTAGTAACCAGAGAAAACCTATAAGGAGGAGATAAATAAATACCATCCAAATCCAAGACATTTCTATCATTTTAGAAGAAAAAGAAGGGTTAGTAAAAAAATCTGTCACCGTCAAAATGTATGCCAAAAGTAAGTAAACCGGCAAAGCCAGAAAGGAAGCCAAAAAAGGAAAAAGGCTAGCCCCCAAAAGAAAAATAAAGCCAAAAAGCATTACCCAATACAAAAAAGGAACAACCAAAACATTGGTGAGGGGCGCCACTAAAGAAAGATAGCCGAAATTATAAATTAAAATAGGGAGAGTAAAGATTTGGGCAGCCAAACCCATAAAAAAGATCTCAAGGGGTTTTTCCAAAAAAAGAAGTTTGTCTTTTTCTTTTAAGGGTTTTTTAAAAAATTGGTTAAAGTGGGGAGCCAAATTAATAATGCCAAAGGTAGCCAAAAAAGAAAGCTGAAATCCTATATCTGACTTCAAAAGTAAGGGATTTTGGATCAACATTAAAGCAGCCACCAACCATAAAATCCGAGAGGCGTTGCTTTTTCTTCCAACAAATTGGCCCAACAGATAAACAAATCCCATTAAAGCAGCCCGAATGGCTGAAACCTGAAAGCCGGTCATTGCCACAAAAAGGAAAATAAAAAGTAAAGATAACCAAAAAGAATGAGTGCGCCAAAAACCCAAAAAAAGAAAAAGGTTCATTAAAATAGCGGTTAAAATGGTAATGTGTAAGCCAGAAACTGCGGTAATGTGACGAAGGCCGGCCAAGTTTAATTTTTCTTTTAGGGTGGTTGGCAGGTTCTTTTTATTTCCCAAAAGCATTGCTTCTAAAATTGAACTTTCGGGAAAGGGTAAAAAATTATCTATGGTTTCTTTTAATTTTTTCTTGAATTTTAAAATTTTGGCTAAAAATTTATTTTCCCGATTTCTTTCAATTAATTCAATTTGAGGAGAATAAAAGAGGGCTAAAATTCTCTCTTTTTGAAGATAATCTTTGTAATTAAATTCTTCAAAAACAGGTGGCTCTTTTAAGATTCCTTTAATTTTTAATCTATCTCCATATTGATACTGAGAGTAAGGATCAGTAAAAATTAAAACCCTTCCTGCTTTTTCCGTTTTTTGGTTTTCTATTTTTTCTACCTTAAGCACCAACTTCATCTTCTTTTCGTCCTCCTCTGGTTCTTGACAAACTGTGCCCATTAAAACAACCTCTTTTTGATAAAGGCTTTTAAGGGGTGAAGATTCTAATTTTCTTAAAAAAAGTTGATGACGAAAAATTCCTATACTTAAAAACAAAAGACAAAAACCAAAAATTGCTATTTTTCTAAAATTCCAAAAAACAGAAATAAAAAAGATTGCCCAGATTAACAACACCAAAGGAAAATGAAGAGGGATGTTGAAAAAAGAAGAAAGAAAAATCCCTCCAATAAAAAACAGGGAAAAGTAAAGAACTTGCTTTGAAGGGCTCATTATCTTATTTGGCAATCTTCAAAAAAAGAAGAGATTTCTTTTCTAATTTTTAAAAGAAACTCTTTGGGATAGGGTGTTATTTTCTCGAAAGAAGGGTTTAGGGTTTTTTGAGGTAAAAAATTTTGAAGATAATATTTTTTGGCCCCCTTTAACCAATAGGCTATTTTAATAATGTCTTCTCTTTGATGTAAAGAAGGCACTATGGTTGTTTTAAACTCATAGTCTATTTTACCCTCCTTTAAAAAATCAATGCTTTCTTGAATCTTTTTTAAATCCACCTTTGTCCCAGCGCATACATTATATTTCTCTTTGGGGGCTTTCACATCCATAGCAATATAATCTATCAAACCCTGAGCAGTTAATTTTTTTAAAACCTGGGGGTTTGAACCATTAGTATCGAGTTTAACTGAATAACCTAATGATTTAATTTTTTTGAGAAAATCTGGCAAATCTTTTTGAATGGTGGGCTCTCCCCCACAAACCACTACTCCCTCTAAAAATTCCTTTCTTTTTTTTAAAAATTCAAAAAAATACTCTTGGGAAATTTGAGGGTGCTTTTTAATTTTTTCTGGCAGCACCAACTCTGATGAATAACAAAAGGGGCAACGAAAGTTGCACCCTGAAAGAAAAACTATACAGGCGAGTTTTCCGGGATAGTCCAGGAGAGTTAATTTTTGAAGTCCGCCCAAAATCATTATGATTCTTTTTTAGAAGGAATTTTTTCTCGAGGCAGGTCTGTTAGTTTTTCTTCTCTAAATTTTCTAAATTCTCTTCGCCACCTAAATTCTTCTTGTTTTCCCAGGTTCCATTGTTGAACAGGCCTCAAATAACCAACAATTCGGGTATAAACCTCGCAGGGTTGCTTTATAGTACATTTTGGGCAAATAAAATGCTCTCCTTCTATATATCCATGCACAGGGCAAATAGAAAAGGTGGGAGTGATAGTAATATAAGGGAGTTTAAACCTTTCAAAAACCTTTTTGATTAATTTCTTTACCAACTCTGCGTTTGGCATTTTTTCTCCTAAAAATATATGAAAAACCGTACCACCCGTATACTTGCACTGGAGTTCGTCTTGAAGTTTTAAGGCCTCAAAGACATCGTCGGTAAAATCAACAGGTAGTTGGGTGCTGTTGGTATAATAAGGAGCTCTTTCGGTGCCAGCGGCAATAATATCAGGATATCTTTCTTTGTCTTTTAGGGCTAATCTGTAGGCGGTCGATTCAGCCGGGGTCGCTTCAAGGTTGTAAATGTTTTCAGTTTCTTTTTGATACTTCACCAACCTCTTTCTCATAAAATCTAATACCTCTAAAGCAAATTTTCTACCTCTTTTGGAAGCGAGGTTTTCTCCCATAAAATTTAAAATACATTCATTCATTCCCACCAAGCCAATAGTAGAAAAGTGATTAGCCCAATATTTTCCTCTTATTTGTTTAATATCTTGTAAATAATATTTAGAGTAAGGATAAAGCCCTTTTTCAATATAGTTTTCCAAAACCTTTCTTTTGATTTCTAAACTTTCTTTTGCCAAATCCATCATCTTTGATAACCTTTCAAAAAATTCTCTTTTTGTTTTTGATAAATATCCAATCCTTGGCAAGTTAATCGTCACTACCCCGATACTACCGGTTTTGGAACCAGAACCAAACAATCCCCCTCCACCCCGGTTGTAAAGTTCTCTTAAATCAAGTCTTAATCTACAACACATACTCCTGGCATCCTCCGGCCTCATATTTGAGTTGATATAATTGGCAAAATAATTAATTCCATACTTAGCCGAGGCTTTAAAAATGCCCTCAAAAGCAGGATCTTCCCAGGGAAAATCTTTTGTGATGTTTATGGTAGGAATAGGAAAATGAAAAGGTCTTCCCTTGGCATCTCCTTCCAAATAGACCTCATAAAGGGCTTTATCAAAAATCTTCATCTCTTCCCCAAACTCACCATAGCTCTCTTTTTGATTTGCTCCCCCTCGCAAAACAGGTAAATTGGCAAAAACCGGAGAAGGCTTCAGGTCTAAAGTAATATTAGAAAAAGGACACTGGAAGCCCACCCTGGTAGGGATGGCCATATTAAATAAGAATTCTTGCAAGGCTTGTTTTACTTGTTGATAATTCAGATTATCGTAACGAATAAAAGGAGCCAAAAGGGTATCAAAGTTAGAAAAAGCAACTGCCCCCGCTGCTTCTCCTTGAAGGGTATAAAGAAAATTAACCACCTGCCCCAAAGCAGATCTAAAGTGCTTAGCAGGTTTTGTTTCTACTTTACCTGAAACCCCCCTAAATCCTTTTTTTAATAAATCGTAAAGATCCCATCCCACACAATAAGGCCCGAGGGTATCTAGGTTATGAATATGAAAGTCTCCAGACTCATAAGCCTCTCTAACTTCTTTTGGATAAATTTTGTTTAACCAATATTTTTTAACAATATAGGTGACTCCGTAATGGTTTAACCCTTGGAGAGAAAAAGCCATATTGGCATTTTCTTGAACCTCCCAATCCGTTCTTTCTAGATATTGATCTAATCTATCTACCGCCTCTTCGGCCACCTTCACCGCTTCTCTAATCCTTCTCCTTTGCTCTCTATATAAAATAAAAGCCTTGGCGGTCTCCACCAAGTCTTCTAAAATCAGAACCTCTTCAACAATGTCTTGAATTTGTTCTACATGAGGAATTTCTTCTTTTTTAAATCTCCGGTTTAAAATTCTTATCACTTTCTCAGCCAAATTTTTAGCTTTTTTACCATCTCCTTGGCCAGTGGCGGTGAGGGCTTTAAAAATTGCTCCTTCAATTCGGCTGCTATCAAAGTCTACTATTGCCCCGTCTCTTTTCTTTACTTTGGTAATTTTGTTTTTCATAAAAACTCTTTTAAAAGATTCTTATATTTTATCTTAAAGATAAAAGAAAAGTCAAGTGTGAAAAACCCTTTCGCCTTTAATTTTCACTCCTTCTTTTTTTAATAATTTAATTTTTTCCTTTTTTCCTTTATTGTACCCTCCCACCTTTTTGTCTGATCTCACTACTCGATGGCAAGGAACGGAAGGGTCTTTGTTTTTGTTTAAAATATTACCCACTGCCCGCCAAGCCAAAGGGTTTTTTGCCTTTTTGGCTACTTCTTTGTAGGTCAATACCTCTCCTTTCTTAATTCTTTTTACCACTTCTAAAACCCTTTTTCTGAAGGAATTGGTTGGCTTTTTTGAGAATTTCTTTGGCATTTTCAAAACTTAAGACCTCTAGGGCTTTTTTGTAAGGCAACCATTGATAATTTAGATGCTCAAAAGAGATTTTTATCTTTTTGGTTTTTGTTTCAGCCAAAAAATAAATAACCTCTTTAAAAATTGTTTTATTTTGGTAACGAAAAAAATATCTTTCCCTTTCTTTAAAGCCATCAATAAACTCTAACTCTTCTATTCCAGTTTCCTCTCTTGCTTCTCTTTTGGCTGTTTCAAGTTCTGTTTCTCCTTTCTCAATATGCCCTTTGGGAAAACCCCAATAAGTTTTTTCTACCTTCCCTCGAGCCCTATATTTCAAAAGAAGATACAATATTTCATCTCCTTCTTTTATAAAAATAATTGCTCCGGCTGATCTTTCTTTTGGCATAAGATTAAGGAGGAATTTTAGGGTTTGAGAAATTTAAGGAGTTTTTCTAGCGGCCAACAATTGATAATATCTTTTTTTTCTGCCCAGCCTCGACGGGCTTGGGCAATACCAAACTCCATAAATCTCATTTGATCCAGATGGTGGGAATCTGTGTTAATTACCATTTTCACCCCTGCCTCTTTGGCTCGTCTAATATTTTGGTCTGATAAATCTAATCTTTCTGGATAAGAATTTATTTCTAAAATAGTGCCGGTTTCTTTGGCTGCCCTTAAAATTTTATCAAAATCAATCTGATATTCATCCCGCTTCTGAAGAATTCTACCGGTGGGATGAGAAATAATGTCTACATTTGGGTTCTTTATTGCGTTAATTATTCTTTCTGTCATTTTTGACTTTTCCATTTTGAAATTTGAATGGATGCCAGCAATCACAAAATCCAGTTTTTTAAGGGTGGAGTCTTTTATATCTATTGATCCATCATTTAAAATATTAGCCTCACAACCCTTTAATAATCTAAATTTTATTCTCTTTTCTTCAAACAATTTATTCATTTTATCAATTTCTTTGTTTCTTAAAGCCAATTGTTTTTCATCTAATCCATGTTCTATTTTTAAAAATTTTGTATGAGAGGCTATACCCAAATATTCATATCCCAATCTTAAAGCATTTTCAGCCATTTCTTGAATTGTATTTGCTCCCCCATCCCATTTCCCTCGCCATTTTATATGACAATGTAAATCTCCTTTAATATCTTTGTAACCAATAATTTTGGGTAATTTTTTTTCTAAGGCAGCTTCAATTTCTCCTTGATTTTCTCTCATCTCAGGAGGTATCCATTCCAGTCCCAATTTTTTGTAAATATCCTCTTCTTTCTCCCCGGCAACCATTTTTGAGCCCTTAAACAATCCATACTCAGAAAGTTTCATTCCTTTTTCGATGGCAAATTTTCTTAAGGCGATATTGTGCTCTTTAGAACCGGTAAAATACTGAAGGGCGGCTCCGTAGGATTTTTGGGGTAACACCCTTATATCCATATCAAAACCATCTTTCATTCTTACTGAACTTTTAGTGGAACCCTTGCCCCAAACCTTTATTACTCCAGGTAGAGAAACAAAAAAATCCATTATCGGTTCAGGTTTTTGAGAAATAACCAAAATATCTACATCGCCAATTGTTTCTTTTCTTCTCCTCAAAGAACCTACCACATCTATTCTTTTTACTTCTTTAAGGCTTTTTAGTTTTTCATAGATCTCTTTTACCTTTGGCCAAATCTCTCCTAATAAAAATCTTCCCTTAGATCTTTTTAAAAACTCTATACCCTCTAAAATATTTTTTTCTGTCTTTTCTCCAAAACCAAAAAGGGGAGCAATCTTTCCGGCTTTGGCTACCCTTTCTAAATCTTTTAAATTCCTCACCCCCAATTTCTCATACAGCACTTTTACCTTTTTGGGCCCCAAGCCCTCTACCTGGACCAACTCTTCCACATTTACCGGGGTCTTCTTTTTTAGTTCTTCATAATATTTAATTTTCCCAGTCTTTAAATACTCCTCAATTTTCTCAGCAATACTCTCCCCCACCCCAGGAATTTTTAATAAAGCCCTCAATCCTCCCTTTTTGTAAACTTCTTCGATATCTTCTTCTAAGGTTTCTAAAGTAATGGCTGCTTTTTGATAAGCGTAGGGCTTAAACCTTACTCCCTCCATTTCTAAAAAATCAGCGATTTCATAAAAGATTTTGGCTAATTCCTGGTTTTTCATAATCTTATTGTTTTTCTTTTACCGGAGGAATAGAAAAGGTTTCTTTTTTAGGAAAGAGATCGTCTTTAATTAAAAATAAAAGCCAAGTTGAAAACAAACCCAAAATGGTGACTATCAGAAAAACAGTTTTAAATCCAAAAAAGGTGGCTACCACTCCTCCAAAAGCGGCTGAAAAGGCAGCAGCAAAACCAATGACTGTACTCTCAATGCTCCAAGAGAAAGCCTCCCAGCCCCTTTCAATATGACGAGTAAAAATAGCCGCCCAAGAAGGTATAACGCAAGCCATCATTATCCCCCGGAAAGATTCTAATAAAAAAAGGTGCCATAATTGGGAAGAGAAAAAATACCCCAGGGGCACCAAATTAGCCATTACCATCCCACCAATCAAAAACCAAAAATCGTCTTTCTCCCCTTTTGTTTTATCCATCAACCTGGCCACAAAGGGTTGGAAAATTGATTTTACCAACCAATAGGTAGCAGCAATAAAACCAACTGCCGCCAAGGTCCCTTTTTCAATCTGTTGAGTAATAAAAATAGCAAAAATAGGACCGATCAACCCCCACCCAGACTGAAGAAAAAAATCAGACAAGACCAAGGTTTTAATCACCTTATTAATTCCTTTGGTATATTTGGCCATTTTAACTAACAATTTTTATCAAAATTTCTCTTTCTCGAGGACGACTATCAAAATCAAGAAAAACAATCTGTTGCCATTGGCCGAGAATCAGGTTTCCTTCTTCTATAGGAACAACCAAAAAGGGCCGAAATAGGGCTGAACGGAGATGAGAAAAGCCATTTTTTTCTCCCCATACCTTATCATGCCGATATTCTTTTTCTGAAGGAATAATGTTTTCTAAAAATTCTTTAAAATCCTCCAAAAGCTCACTTTCATATTCAATAGTGGTAATCCCACAAGTAGAGCCTGGTGAAGAAACTAAACAAAAACCATTTTTTACTTTTGCTCTTCTCACTGCTTCTTTCACCCTTGAGGTAATATCAATAATGTCTGTTTTTCCTTTGGTAGAAATGGTAAACCTCATTAAGATAATTATACTCCATTTTAAAGTAAAAATAAAAAAGGGGGTTTTGAGAATAGGTTTGGTTTATTGGTGGAGGTTAAAAATTAAATTTTAGAGTTGTTTTTTAATAAAATACTTTTTATAAAACCTATTCCTATACTATATAAAACCGCTAACCCTCCCAAAGCCAAAATTATGTCCGCTGCTCTAGTAATCATAGTAAAGGCAGTAGCAGTAGCTGAACCTATCTGAAAAACATTAAAAGTAAAGGTCTGAAAGGCCTCATGGATTCCCAAGGCAGTAGGGATGGGGGTCAAAAGAGCCAGATAATAAACACCCAAAACAGAAAGAAGGGAAGAAAAAGAAACATTTTTTCCTAAGAAAAAAAGCAAAAGCCAGACCCTAAACCCCAAAACAAGGTTCCTAAAAAGAGTAGCCAAAATTCCTTTTATTAAAATATTTCTTTTGTTTTTAAAAAAGTCGAAAATTTCTCTTTCTACTTCAAATAAAGAGTGGTTGTCGTTTTTGATAAAGAATTTTAAAAAACTTTCTCTTTTTAAGGCTTTAAAGTAAAAGAAAAAAATGGCTCCAAATAAAACAAGAAAAACCAACCAAAAAATTTTTCCTAATCTAAAAGAAAAGCCTAATTTAACCACCAAAAACAAAAAGGCAAAAAATATTATCAACAACCTTACTGTCCATTCCAAAACCCTTTCAATTACTATCGAGCTCGCTCCTTTGGAATATCTAATTTGATTCTTCTCTTTCAGGGTAATTGCTCGAAAAATATCGCCACTAAAAATGGCCATTGGTAAAAATATAGAAAAAGAAAAACTAGCCAAAGAAAGTTTAAAAACCTCCCCAAAAGAAAGTATTACCCCTACTCCTTTTAAAATCTCTCTCCATCTCCAAGTCATTACTAAGGCGGCCAAAAGGGTTATCAGTAAAATTAAAAGGCCGTGCCAACCACTAAAGACTAAAAAGGAATTTTTTATTTCTTGCCAACCAATACTCTCTCCTATCCAGACAAACAAAATCGCTCCAATAAAAATAGAAAGTAAAAATACCAAAATCCTTTTCATGTAGTTTATTATACCACAAACTTTTTTCTATCTGAAAGAGCAAAGTTTTAAAAGTTCTTTGGCGTTTTCTACGGCAAAACCCTGAAGGTCATTATTAAAATAACAAAAAATATCCAGTTTTTGTTTTAACCACTTTTTTATTTTTTTAGCCAAATTAATCAATTCTTCTTTGGTATATTTTGAAGAAAACATTGTTTTTGATCCGTGCATTCTTATATAAACAAAATTGGTAGTCACTACTTCTGCTTTAGGATAACGAGGCGAGTCAGCAATTACCCAGGCTACTTTGTGTTTTTTCAAAAGATTATAGATTTTCTGATCGCACCAGCTCTTGTGCCGAAACTCAAAGGCAAACCTTGTTTTAGGAAATTTTTTAAGGGTCTTCAAAAACTCTTTTAAATTTTTTAAATTCTCTTTCTCTGCCTTAAAAGAGGGGGGTAATTGAAATAAAATAGGGCCAAGTTTTTCTTTAAGAATTAAAGCGTTTTTTAAAAATTTCTCAAAAGGCCTTTTTGCTCCTTTTAACCTTTTGATGTGGGTAATAAATCGGCTAGCCTTGACAGCAAAAACAAAGTCAACCGGAGTTTGGGAATACCAGTTTTGATAAGTGGTAGGTCTGGGAAGGTGATAGAAGGAGTAGTTTATCTCAGCCGTCTTAAAATGGGAAGCGAAATATTTTAATTTATCCCTTGAAGATAGTTTTTTAGGATAAAAAATTCCTTCCCAGTGAGGATAAATCCAGCCGGAGGTACCAATAAACAATCGAGGGGTTTTGGAAGACATTTTAAAAAGCTTTCATGAGAGTTGATATTTTATTTTTTTGATTTTATAAATAGGCTTTGAAAGATTAGGAATCTTAACCTCGTCGCCCACTTTTTTACCTAAAAGGGCCCTACCTACTGGAGATTCATTAGATATTTTCCCTACCGCTGGATTAGCTTCTAACCTCCCCACGATCGTAAGTTCCTCCTCTTTTCCATCTATCTCTACCAAAACAGTAGCCCCAAGATTAACAAGATGTTTTTGTTTTTTTGGGGGAGGCTTGATAAGCTTGAAGTTTTTTAAAATGTGTTCCAGCTCGGCTATTTTGGTTTCTAAAGCACTGAAATCTTCTATAAAAGAAAGGTATTCAGGGTTTACATCTTCAGAATGTAAAATCCGGGGCACCTCTTCTTTTGCCTTTGCCATCTTCAACTTTTTCAAAATCTCGTATTCTTTCTTTATCTTTTTCAATCCTTCTTTAGTTAAATGAAATTTTTCTCCATCAGCCATTTTTTAAAATAGAAACCCTTTTGGACAATTAAAAAAGAGGGGAAGCTAAAGAGAAAACCCTCTTTGGCACAACAGTGAAGTTGGTTCTCTTCAGCCTTCTCCCCTTCATAAAAAGACCTCAACAATTATCTCATTATACTCTTCTAAAGATCCCTGTCAAGCCAGGACTAAAGCCCCAATTCTTGGCTAATATTTTTCATGGCCTCAAGTCCTATTTTGACAAATTCTTCTAAGTTGAGGTTTAAATATTCTTTGCATTTTTTAATAATTTCTCGGTTGGCTCCTCGGGCAAAGGCTTTTTCTTTGAAACGATTTAAGACATTTTCCACTGTTAAATCAGCCAGTTTCTTAGAAGGTAAAACCAGGGCAGCAGCCACAATCAATCCAGTCAAAGGATCCACACAATAGAGGGCTTTGGCCATCAAGCCCTGAGGCAAAATACCATGAGCCTCATTATGGGTCTTAATTGCCTCAACGATTTCTTTATCTACCCCCATTTTATCCAACATTTCAGCCCCAACCAAGGAATGCTTTTCCGGATTCTCTTTTGTTTCCTCATAGTCAATATCATGAAGAAGGCCAGCCAAAGCCCATTTTTCTTCATCCTCACCAAACCGCCGAGCCAAAGCCCGCATACAGGCCTCTACTGCTAAACAATGCTTTATAAGGTTTTGGTTTTTGATTTTCTCTTTAAGTAGTTCTAGGGCCTCTTGGTGGGTCATAATAGTTTTTAACTTTGTTTTTTTAAAAATATAGTTTGGGTGGGATAAGCAAATTCAATTTTTTCTTTTTCAAATCTTTCTTTTAGGGCCAAATTGACCTTTTGTTGGATATCCAAATAGGTAAGGTAATCTGGCGAAAGAACATAATAAACCACCTCGAAATCTAAACTAAAATCTCCAAAAGATTTAAAATGAACTCTTTCTAATCTTATCATCTCTATTTTTTCAAAAATTTCTTTTATGATTTCAGGAATTTTTTTGAGTTTTTGGGTGGGGGTTTCATAAATTACACCAAAAGTAAAGGTAATTCTTCTTTCGGTCATTCTCTTGAAATTGTGAATTTTCTTTTCTGTTAATTCCCTGTTAGAAACAACCAACTCTTCTCCGGTGATGGCTCGGATTCTGGTTGACTTTAAACCAATTTTTTCTACCGTTCCCTTTTCAGAACCAAAAACAATAAAATCCCCTATCTCAAAGGGCTTATCAAAATGAATAGCAAAATAAGAAAAAAGGTCAGAAAGAATATTTTGAAGAGCAATAGCCACCGCCAAACCACCGATCCCCAAACCAGCCAAAAGGGTGCTCACCTGAACCCCTAAATTCTGAAGAACCAAGAGCAAAACTATTATTATTAAAATCCATTTTCCTATCTGAAAAAGTAAATTCTTCATTGTTAAATCAATCTTTCCCTTTTCTTGAAGCGCGGAAAGAAAACAACGCCAAATACTCAAAAAAAGTTTGGCTAAATAATAACCGAGGGTTAAAAGAAAAAGGACAAAGAAAATCTTTTCAACCTTGGAATGAATCTGAACAAAGACGCAAGCCAGCCAGCCTGCTAAAAAGATATAAAACAACCAGTTAATAGATTGGATGTTTTTTATTAAGAGATCATCCCAATTTGTTTTTGTTTTTTTGGTTAATTTTCTTAATTTTTTAACCACTAAAATTTCAAAAACTTTTGCTACCCCAACAATAAAAAGAAAAACCAGAAAAGCAAAAATATATCTTCCCCCGGTACTATTCCAAAAACCTGAATTTTGAAGAAAGATAAGGATTTCTTTCATAATTTTATATTTTTCTTATATATTTTATCTTATTAAAAAGATATTTAAAACCCAAATCTCCTTTTTGGCCTTTCTTTATTTAGCCAAAAAGGATATTAAAACAAACCCCTTTCAAGTCTCGCTAAAGAGAATTAAGGTCTTGGTCAATCTCTTGAAATTCTTTTTCTAAATCAAGAACCTCTATAGCTTCTACTTCCTTTAATATTTCTTCGGTTGTATCAGAAGGCAGCTCTTTTTCTTCGCTTACCAAAGGAATCTCAACTTCTTCTTCTGGAACCCGACTCATCTTTTTCAATTTCCAGCACACTATCCCGACCACAATCAGAACCACTATTACTATTAAAACCCAGGGCCAAATATTGGTTTTTTTTCTTTGAGAAATTGCCTCTTCCATAGTTTTTATCTCCATAATTTTTATTGAGTGACCTCTTCGGTAGTAGTAGAAGTTTCGGATTGGTCAGGGGTTTCTGGGGTTTCTTCTTCTGGAACCTCTAATTCATTTATTCTAGGTACCTTGGCTAAAGTCACAGCCGCCTCTCTCACCTTATCTCTGGCTTCTTTTACTAATTTTTCTACTGCCTTTAGGTCGCTATGAAGTTGCTGTCTTAGTGCTCCTACTTCGATTCTCAAATTCTCTTCTGAAGTAATTTCTGGAGGCTGGTAAACCTTTTCGGCCTGAAGCCTTACTGCTTCTCTTGCTGTTTCAATTGCCGTCCAGGCTACCTTTATGGCCTCTTCCGCCTCGCTTACATCTCGACCATGTAAGACTGCTTTGGCTGTCCTGCTTTCGATTCTTTCTAAAATCTCTTCTAAACGATCCAAAACATCCAAAAAGTGATTGGTGATTCTTTCATTTAGATCATCAACCCTTTGATATATTCTCTCAACAATTTTCTTTTTGGTCTCATTTTTAATCTTTTTTAATCTTTCTCTTAATTGTTCTCTATATTCCTGAATTTTCTGAACCATCTGCTCTCTTTTGGTTTTAATCATCTCTCGCGTTTGTTTCTGCTTCTCTTTTAACTCACTTCTCATTTCTTCACGTTGTTTTCTAAATTCTTCTACCTTCAAGGGCAAATGCTGCTGGACCCTTTCTTTGGCCTTTTCCAAAACCCTCTCTTTAATAACGGACTGGAAGGACTTTGGCGAGAAAGGAGCAGCCAAAACCTGATTAGCGATTATCAATCCAACTATTAAAAAAACTATTAACCTTTTCATAGTTTTTAGATAAATTTTAAATTACGACCTTTGAAAATCTTTCTATTTAATTTTAACCCTTTTAAAAAATTTTAACAAGAATTAGGGAATTTTATATAATAAATTAATGATAAAAGAAGAAATCTTTTGGCACAATTTAACCTGGCAAAAGGTTGCTAAAATATTGGGTTCAGATCCGGAAAAGGGGTTAAGGGAAAAGGAGGTAAAATTAAGGCAAAAGAAGTTTGGTAAAAATGAAGTAGAAACTGAAAAACCTCTCTCTAAACCAAAGTTGTTTTTGGCCCAACTTAAAAATCCCTTTGTTTATCTTTTAACTTTAGCCGGCCTCATTACTCTATTTCTAAAAGAATATACAGACAGTATTGTAATTTTTCTGGCTATTTTTATTAATGCCATTTTTGGCTTTTGGCAAGAAAATAAAACCTCAAATATTTTTAAAAAACTAAAAAAGGTTCTCACCATCAAATGTATTGTCTTAAGAGAGGGCCAAAAGAAAGAAATTTCCCAATCAGAACTGGTACCAGGAGATATTGTTTTTTTAAAAGCAGGCGACAAGGTTCCTGCTGACGCCAGGGTAATTGAAAGCAGGGGTTTAAAGGTTTCTGAAGCCATTCTTACTGGAGAATGGTATCCATCAGAAAAAAAAGACTGTATCTTGCCCCCCACCACTCCTTTAGCAGATAGGGAAAATATGGTCTATTGGGGAAGCTTAGTAGAAAGAGGAGAAGGAAAAGCAATCGTGGTGGCTACTGGTAAAAGGACTGAAACCGGGAAAATTGCTCTTTTAATAGAAGAACTAAAAGAGGAAAAAAGCCCCCTTCAAAAGAAAATAATCTCTTTTTCAAAAACAATCGCTTTTGTTATTTCCTTTGTTTGTATTATTCTCTTTTTTATAGGAACCTTCCAGGGGAAAAACCTTTTGCAGGTCTTTGAAACCTCTGTAGCAATTGCTGTAGGGGGGGTGCCCGAAGCCCTACCTATTGTCTTTACTGTAATTTTGGCAGTGGGGGTAGAAAGAATCTTAAGAAAAAAGGGGTTGATAAAAAAGTTAACCTCAGTAGAAACCTTAGGCTCTACCCAAATTATTTGCTTTGATAAAACAAAAACCCTAACCCAAGGGAAAATGGAATTGAAAGAAGTTGATAGCCAAAATAAAAAAGAAATCTTTATCGCCAGTACCCTTTGTAATGAGGCCTTTATCGAAAATCCTTCCGAAAACCCAGAAAAATGGATTCTCAGAGGCTCTCCTACTGATAAGGCCCTTCTTAAGGGAGCAGCAAAGTTTGGTATTTCCCCATTTGAATTAGAAAAAGATTATAAAGAAATAGCAAAGCTCCCTTTTGATCCAGAAAGGAAATTTGCTCTTTCTTTAAGAAAAAAAGGGAAAGAATTTTGTTTATTTGTCTGTGGGGCCCCAGAAAGAATCTTAGAAAGATCGCAAAACAAAAATCATTGGAAAGAAAAACTCGATCGGTGGGCAAAAATGGGATATAGGGTGGTGGGAGCAGGTCAAAAAAGGTTAGAACCAGACAAGGTAAATAATTTAAAAAATTTAGAAGACTTGGCTCAAGGTTTTGAGTTTTTGGGATTGCTTATTTTGGAAGATCCATTAAGACCTGAAGTAAAAAGAGCCATTAAAATCTGCCAAGAAGCGGGAATGAAACCTGTTTTAGTCACTGGAGACAATAAATTTACTGCCCAAACAGTAGCCAAAGAAATTGGTTTGGAGGTGAGCCAAGAAAACATTTTAGAGGGGAAAGAGTTAGATGAACTTTCTGAAAAAGAATTGGATGAAAGATTAGAAAATATAAAGGTTTTTGCTAGAGTGGAACCAAAACACAAAATAAGGATTGTTAAGGCTTGGAAAGATAAGGGAAAGGTGGTAGCAATGACAGGTGATGGTATAAATGACGCTCCGGCTTTAAAAGCAGCAGATATTGGTATTGCCTTAGGATCTGGGGCTGAAGTAGCCAAAGAGGCGGCTGATTTAATATTAATAAATGACAGTTTTGAAATTTTAATTAAAACCATTGAGGAAGGAAGGGTTATTTTAGACAATATAAGGAAAGGAATTACCTATGTAATGGCTAATTCTTTTGCTTCAGCCCTTATTGTGGGGTTGGCTTTTGTTTTAGGTTGGCCCATTCCTATCTTGGCAGTTCAAATTCTGTGGAACAATATTGTGGAAGACAGCCTCCCCAATATTGCTTATGCCTTTGAACCAAAAGAAAAGGGTGTAATGAAAAGAAGGCCTGAAAAACCTGGGGTTTCTCTCTTGACCAAAGAAATGAAGATCCTCATCTTCTTTACTGGATTGATTTACCAATCTTTTGGCTTTTTGGTTTTTGGCTATTTGTGGGCCCTAAAAGGATTAAGCTTAGAATACGTGAGAACAATGGTTTTGGGAGTGCTGGTTTTAAACACGGCTTTTGTAATCTTTAGTTATAAGTCTTTAAGAAAAAACATCTGGCAGTATAATCCATTTTCTAATAAATGGTTAAATGGTTCGGCTATTTTGATAATTCTATTTTTCGCTGCCTCCATTTACCTTAGACCCTTCCAGGTCTTATTAAAAACTGTGCCCCTGGATTTTGGCAGTTGGCTTCTTTTAATCTTAGTCGGTGTTTTAAGTATGGCAACCATTGAGATCACTAAAAAATTGTGTATTATTAAAAGAATTTATTAATCTATGGAATTATTTTTGTTTTTAGGAATTTTGTTTCTCTTTACGTTTTTGGGAGGATTTCTTTTGGAAAAAATTAAGATTCCTGGGATTTTTAGTGCTCTAATTTTGGGGCTACTTTTAGCCTTTAATAATCCTTTTGAAAAAATTACCTCCTCTCTTTCTTTTGAATTTTTAGCCTGGCTAGGAATGTACTTTTTGCTTTTTTTAATCGGATTTGAATTAGATTTAGAAAAAATAAAAAAATTAGGAAGATTCATTTTCAAAGCCACCTTTTCTATTATTCTTTTTGAAGCAATGTTTGGAAGTTTGCTGGTCCATTTCCTTTTCAATTATTCTTGGCCAGTTTCCATTTTAATTGCTCTCTCTTTTGCTACTGTAGGAGAGGCAATTTTGATTCCTATCTTAGATGAATTTCAATTAACTAAAACAAGGTTGGGGCAATCAATATTAGGGGTGGGGGCATTGGATGATGTTATTGAAGTATTTGTGATAATGGTAGCAGTTTTGTCTTTACCTCTTCTTGGTGCTCCTGCGTTAGAATCAAAACTAGAATTTAATAGAGCCTTAATTATTCTTTTTTCTCTTTTTGTATTGTTTCTCTTTACCTTCGTAATTATTGCCTTGAAAAAAAGGGTTTTTCAAAGCAAAATAAAAAATATCGATCGGACCCTCTTTTTGTTGGTTTTTTCTATTTTATTTTTATTTGTAGGTTTTGGAAAAACAGGAGAAGTGGCAGCCATTGGCGCCCTTTTAGCAGGAGTGGCAATAAAAAACTTCCTCCCCCCAGAAAAGCTTTCTAAATTAGAGCCTGAAATTAAAACCATTAGTTATGGATTTTTGGGACCCATATTTTTCTTTTGGGTGGGAGTAGACATAAATCCAATCTATTTAATCTCAGCCCCTTTGTTGGTTTTGTTAATAGTAGGAATCACTTATGGTGCCAAAATTTTGGCTTCTTTTTTGGTGGGGAAAAAAGAGTTAGGAAAAAAAGAGGCTATCCTTATGGGAATAGCCTTAGGAGCAAGGCTTTCTACTTCAGTGGTAATTGTTAAATTCTTTTTTGAAAAAAACTTAATTGGCTCAAATCTCTATTCTCTTTTAATTGCTGCTACGCTCATTTTTACTTTCCTTGTCCCTTTCTTGCTTTCCTTTTTAATTAAAAAATGGAAGGTTTTTTTATTTTAAGATCTTAATTGCTTTTCCTTCAATTAAGGCTTGGGCAATTTTTCTTCTAGCAGAAATTAAAATCCGACTGAGGGTGCTTTGGGAAATCTTCATTTTCTCTGCCGCCCCTTTTTGATCTAAACCCTGAAAATCGCACAACCTAATGGCCTCCAACTCATCTACCCTTAATTCTACTTCATCCAGCATTGATAAAGGGGTAGCCCGAGGCTTAAAATAAACTGCTTTGGGATCAAAAAATATTCTTTTTGGTTTTGGAGGCCTTGGCATATTATTCTCTTCTTAGGGGAATCTTACAATGAGGACAAAAAAGAGTGGAACAGGGAATGCCCGCCTGATGGGTTGTTTTATATTTACATTTTGGACAAACGCAAAATCCGCCCGGACCCATTCCCTTCGCTTCACTAACCTTTCCCCTAAATCTACCCCTTCTCTGCCAACCAAAACCCCGACCCCAAAGAGGCTTGTAAAATCCGGTTTCCACCTCGTGGCTTTTAATTTGAATTGCCACATAAGTCAAATTTTCAATTTCTGCTATCAATTTTTTTCTTAAGGTTTCTGAAATTTTTGTTGCCTCTTCAACACTTAAATCTTTTGGCAAATTTATTTCCAGATTGGCTGTGATGGCTGATCCTTTCTTTTGGGTTTTTAAGGATTCCATTTCAACTCCTTGATTTTTGGCAACCTCTTTAATTTTTTCTTCAATTTCAGGAGGGGCAGAAACATCCAATAAAGAATCGGTTGCTTCTTTCCCAAGAGAGAACGATTCTTTAATAATATAAATTCCAATCAAGATTGCCAAAACGGGATCTGAAAAAATCCAGTATTTTGTTAAAACCAAACCCCCAAAAACAGCCAAAGAGGAAAAGACATCAACCCTTGAATGAAATCCATCGGATAACAAGGCAATTGAGTTTTCTTTTTTCCCAAAATGAATTTTCAAACGAGCCATTATTTCGTTAATTAGGGCTGAAAAGAGCATTACCGAAAGGGCCAAAATCGGCATTTTAATTAAAGAAGGGCTTAAAAGTTTTTGATATGCCTCGTAAATAATTCCAACCCCGGTTCCAAATAAAATTATGGTAATAAAGAGACCAGAGAGGACTTCAAATTTATAATGACCGTAGGGATGTTTTTTATCAGCCGGCTTTTTTGCTATTTTAATTCCCAAATAACTAATAACCGAAGAAGAAACATCCATCAAAGAATGGATACCCTCTGCTAATATGGCCGAAGAATGGGAAAGGAAACCAACGCTAATTTTCCCTCCGGCCAAAACTAAATTTGCCAATATTGAAATTTTAGCAATTTTTTCTTTCATTTTAATTTTGTGTTTATTTTTTCAATAATTTCTTTAAACATCTTTTCATATTTTGAATTTATTTTGGCCACTGGTTTCATTTTGATTGTTGATTTAACAAAATCTTTTCTATAAGGAATCTTACCAACAATGGGGATATTGTTTTCTTCAGCAAACCTCTCTATTTCTTTGCAAAAATTTTTAGCCAAATCAAACTTATTAATCAAAATCCCGTGTTTAATTTTGAAATGATTTGCTAAATACAAAACCCTTTTTAGATCAAAGAGGGCAGAAGGCGTAGGTTCGGTAACCGCTAAAACAAAATCTGTGCCCACCAAAGAAGCAATTACCGGGCAACCAATTCCGGGCGAAGAATCAATGAGGGTAATCTTTGCCTTTAGTTTTCGGTTAAATTTTTCTGAAAAACTTCTTACCTTACTTACTACCTCCCCTGAAGCCAATTCTCCCAACTTTAACTCTCCTGAGACCAAATTTACTCCATAATTTCTTCCAGTGTAAATTTTTCCGATTTCCTTTTTGGTTTCAGAAATGGCGCCAAAAGGACAAGCAACAATACAGGCCTTGCAACCAATACAAAGGTCTTTGACAAAGGCTGGATATTTCCCTTTAGCAAAAACAATAGCATTTTGTTTGCAAACCTTTGCGCATTTTCCGCATTTACGGCACTTTGAATAATTAAATTTGGGAATTGGCTGAAAAATTTTTGAAGCCTCTTTTCTTTCTATAGATAAAAGCAAATGGTCATTTGGACACTCAACATCACAATCAACCAACAGGGTTTTTTGCCTTTTTGAAAATTCCACTGCCAAAGAGGTTGTTACTATCGACTTCCCTACACCCCCCTTTCCCCCAGTAATAGCAATTTTCATAAATTTTTATTCAGGCAAAATAGCCAAGGTGTTATTGAAGCGGTTAATATAATTGAAAAATCCCATTATAGAGATAATTTCTATAATCTGGGATGGCGTAAATTTTTCTTTCAATTTTTCAAATAACTCAGGTTTATCTAAGTGACCATCCAGGGTAACATCCTTAATTAATTCCAAAGTTTCTTTCTCTGTTTCAGATTCCCCCTCTCCTCCTTTTATTTTTTCAATAATTTCTTCTCTCAATCCCATTGTCTTTAACATTTTTTCTGAAACATCAATACAAAAAGGACACTTTAGGGTTTGAGAAACCACCAAGGCAATTTTCCACTTCAAAACAGGCTCAATCTCGCCTTTTCTTTTCATTATCACCTCAAAAAGCTCTACAAATTCTTTTAAAATCTCTGGCTTGTAAGCCATTACTTTTACCCATTCTGGCACCTTTCCTGTCGTTTCTTCAAATTGTTCGTAAACCTTCTTTGTAATTTCTGAAACCTGATCTTTCTCTAAGGGAGGCAAAAGTGACATAATTTTTATAAATTTATAAATTTAATTTTAAGCTTTCTGACCTTTCTTTAAAAAATATCTTCTTTTCTTAATTTTTTCAATCCTCCTTTTTCAAACTCTCGGAGGTTTTCTAAAATTGTGCCCTCAATGGCTTTATAGACCCCAATTTTATAGTTTTTAAATTTTTCAAAAGCCCTTGACCCTAAGGCAAAAGTGATCACTGCTTTTACTCCTTGATTGTATAAAAAATCTGGCGGAAATCCTCTTCCCTCTAATTCTGGGTTTTCAAAAACCTCAAATCTTCTCTCTTCAGTGTCATAAACCAAAAGGCTCTTTGCCCTTCCAAAATGTAAGGCAATTTCAGAATTCAAGTCATTGCCATTTGTAGCAAAGGCAATTTTCATTACTCAAATTTTTCTAATTTCCCCTCAATAAATTTTCTTAAAACCTCCCTTACTTTTCCCTCTCCACGCCAAACATCAATTCCAAATTGCTTTAAAACCTCAAAAGCCCTTGGGCCAAGATTTTTAGCAATCACTGCCCCAACCCCTTTTTCAGCCATTAATTGACTAACTGAAATCCCAGCGCCTCCCATCTGGTTTGAAAATTCATTCTTAATTACTTCAAAGCCCTCAACTTCTCCTTCTCTAAGTTCAACAATAATAAAATAAGGACATCTGGCAAAAACCTCACTCATTGGTGATTCTAAATCTTTTCCATTTGAACTGATGGCAACCTTCATTTTTTCTTTTCTAATTCTTTTAATCTCCCTTCTATTGCCTTCATTTCCTCTTTCAAATCTTTAAGTTCTTCTTGGAGTAATTTTTTTTCTTCTTCTGGCTTCATTTCTTGCTGATATTCTGGAAATGCCCACCAACCCCTCGGTAGCCAAGGAAATCTCCAACATCTCCACCAATTTTTTCTAAATTCTGGGTAGGCCCACCATGGACCCCCTCCCATTCCCCAAGGCATAGATTTATAAAATTTAATCTTTTAAAAAACGACCTTTATATTATGAATATATACCCATAATAATTCTTTGTCAAGCCCAAACCAAAATCTTTATTATATTATTCCCCATAAAATCTCAGCTTCTTTTTGAATTTTTTGTTTTCTGGAAATTTTAACCCTCTTAAACCTTCTTGAAAAAACATCTTTTACCAGAACAATTTTTTGATCAATTAAAATTTTCGCTAAGCCATGACTCACTGAAGGCAAAATTGTGATAGGATAAAGTTGATTTTTTTCTATTAACTTTTCCAATCCTTCCCCTCGAGGATATTTCCATCCCAAAAGATCAACCCCTACATAGTTTGAATATTTAATAACCTGGTTAGTAAATTTAGCGTTCGTTGCTAAAATACTTTTATATTTTAAACCTGAATCAAAAAACCTTCCTTCTTTAATATCTAAAAATCTGGCATAGTTGGCTAATGCCACCTGTAAATCAACCCTTCCGCCTCTTTCGTGCCTGAACTTGCATTCTCCAATGTATACCAATTTTCCTTTTTGAGCCAAAAAATCGATTTCATATTTCACCCCCGAAGCCCCTGGTACAAAAGCATTAATTTCTACTTTAAATCCCTCGGCCCCAAACACCTTTCCAATAAACCTTTCAAAAGGATAACCTGTAGGCCCCAATTTTTCCATTGCTCTCTTTAGGTTGAATCTAATGGCCGAATGAGGAGATTTTTCTAACAAAAGTTCAAAAATTCTATCAAAAATTTGAGAAGTGGAAATTCCAGGAAAGGCCTCTTTTTCTATTTGTCTTGCAATTTCAAAAGCCACTTCCTTGGATGCCCCCACATTTCTTGCTGAAAGAAAAACCTTTCTAAAAGAAAAAGGTTCTTTCTCCCCTTTTAAATTAATTACAAAAAGGTTTCTCTTCATTGTTTTGTTGGTCTTCAAAAAAATAAGTCTCGATTAAGTCTTTTAGTAACCTCTTCACTTTTTGTGTCTTCAATCATTTTATCAAAGTTTAATCTTTCCCTCAAATTAAGTTTTATTTAACTAATCCGGTTTTAAGCAGAATAATTAAATGATATAATTTATAAAAAATTATGGCTTTTTTCTTCTTTTTCCTTTTGGGTATAATCTCTTTTTTTGGTCAAATAATCGTTATCAGGGAGCTCCTAAACAGTTTCTATGGGAATGAGTTTTTCATAGGCCTAACCTTAGCCTCTTGGATATTAGCCACAGGTTTGGGAAGCGGAATTTTGGGAAAATTAATTGTAAAATTTGGCCAGAAAAAGGTTTTAGAGGTTTTGTGCACATTTTATCTAATCCTTGGATTAATCTTTCCTTTAGAAATTTTTCTCATCAGATTAGCTAAAAACTGGGGAGGCTTGGTGGGCGAAATTCCTAATTTATTATTCGCCGCATTTTTCATTTTTATTATCAATTTTCCTCTAGGTTTAATTCTTGGCTCCCAATTTCCGATCATTTCTAAGGCTTTTTCTTCTAAAAACTACTTTAAAACCATAGGCTTTGGATACTCTTTTGAAACCCTGGGATTTGTTCTGGCTGGAATGTTTTTTTATCTTTTTTTAAATTGGAAAAACGAGTTTTTGACTGTTTTTTTGGTTTCAGGATTAAGCTTTCTTTCTGGGGGAATAATTTTGCTCAAAGAGAGAATAACAACCCTTGGAAGCGTGGTCCTTCTTTTATTTTGTTCTTTATCATTTTCTCTCCTACCCTTTTCAGAAAAGATAAATTTTTTTAGTCAACAATTTCGTTTTAAAACCCAACAACTTATAGAAACAAAAAACACTTTTTATGGAAACCTTACTGTAACCAAATTGAAAAACCAATATAATTTTTTTGAATCAGGTTCCCTTTTAGGCTCTAACCAAGAGACCATTTTCAATGAATACTTCTTTCATCTTCCTCTTTTATATCACCACCAGCCCCAAAAAATTCTTTTAATCGGAAATGGATTTAATGGGGGGCTAAAAGAGATTTTAAAACATAATCCTCAAAAGATATATTATGCCGAATTAGACATTCAGGCTTTAAAAATAATTGAAAAATATCTACCAGAAGATCTCAAAAAGCTTTTTCAAAACCAAAAAATAAAAATCGTTGAAAAAGATCCTATATATTTTTTAAACAACACCGGCCAAAAATTTGATGTAATAATTATAAACCTGCCCCCTCCTTCTACTGCTTTATTAAATAGATTCTATACTAAAGAATTCTTTCAAAGCGCTCTTTCTCATCTAAAAGATAATGGAATCTTAGCCACCCACCTTCCCTATTCTCCAGGATATCTAAACAAAGAATTAAAAAACCTTAATCTTTCTTTTTACAAAACCTTAAAAGAGGTCTTTCCTTTTGTTCTCCCCCTTCCTGATGAAGAAAATATCTTTTTAGCCTCTTTCCAAAATATTCTAAATTATTCTCCTCAATTATTAATTGAAAGATTTAAAAAAAGAAAAATTGTAACTCGGTTTTTAAACGAGGGTTATATTTCCTATCGCCTAACCACAGATAGAGTAAATTTCTTCCAAGCCATTTCTCAGAATTTAAATAAAGTTAAAAGCAACCATTATCTTTTCCCCGTTCTTTATTATTACAACACGCTCTACTGGCTAAGTGTTTTTTATCCCCAATTAGCAAAATTCCTCTATTCATTTTCTCAAATACCTTTCTCCACCTTGCTTCTTTTTCTGGTTGTTTGTCTGATCTTGTTTTCTTTCTTCTTTTTAAAAAAAGAAAGGAAAGGAAAATCTTTATTATTAGCAATGGTAATAGCTAGTTTTTCTTTAATGGCGCTTGAAATAATTTTATTATTGGCTTTTCAAATGTTTTTTGGAAATTTATATTACCAAATCGTAATATTAATCACCACACTAATGGGAGGATTGGCCTTGGGTAGTTGGTGGAGCACAAAAAAGATTGAAAAAGAAAAAAAAGAGCTCTTTTCCTGGATCAAATTTTTCCATCTGGCCCTAATTGTCATCTGTCTTTTTTTAGTTACCAATCTTAATTCTTTTTCTAAAAACCAAGGAATGTTTTATTTCTTAATGTTTTTGATTGGAGGGTTGGTGGGCTTTGAATTTTCTTTATTAAATATGAATTATTTAAAAATAAAAAATTCTGAAGAAAAAAAATTAGGCTCAATTTATAGTGCTGACCTAATAGGTGCCTCTCTTGGAGCAGGAATACCATCTCTGTTTTTAATACCAGTTTTTGGAATTTTGCCGACTATTTTGCTTTTAGTCGTTATCAATCTTTTGGTTTTTATTCTTTTTCTCCAAACACCTGAGCGGTGAAAATATAAATTTCGGTTTCTTTATCTTTGTAACAATCGGGCCTCAGCCCTGCTTTTTGTTGGCATAAAACAGATAAAAAGGTTTCTAGGTCCCAATTGTTTTCAGTGGCTACTTGGGGTAAAAATACCCCAGAACGCAATCCCCTTCTTATTTGAACTCCGTGTTTGCCAATTTCGATCTCTTGCCAATTATCAATCTTTTCCAAGGGACTCAAAACTGAAATCTCATATTCTAACTCATCTAATTCATTTTCAGTCACTGGATAAAACCGAATATCTTTAGTGGCAGCCGAAATTGCCATATCTCTAACCGCCTGGTATAAAGGCACCTCTGGCTCAAAAGTACCAATACAACCTCGTAACCTATCGTGTTTTTTTATGGTCACAAAAACCCCTTGATGTTTATTTAAGACCGGATTGTCTTCTTTTATCTCAATGACCCTACCTTCTCTTACATAGCTCTCCACTGCTTGCCGAGCAATTTCTAATAATCGATTTTTTTCTTTTTCCCCAAGCTCTATTTTTTCGCCAATAAAAGCAATTGCTGCATAGCCCACTACTCGAGATTTGTCGCCAATTTCAATATCGCCTGAATTAGCGTATTTCAATAGTTTAATCTCAACATTCTCATTTTCCATCAAACCCATTACTACCTCAATAGCTTCTTGGCCACAGGCAAGAGTTTGAAGGTTAACTATGTTCTCTTTTTTTAGTTGAGAAATAACCCTTTTTAGGTTTTCTCTTTCACCACTCAAAATTGCTTCAATAACCTTATTGTCAACATACTGGGCATCTTCATATTTTGGATAGTGAGACAAATCCGAACTGGCAATAATCAAGGTATTCTCATCTATCAAGTTTTTTAAAACCTTAACCAGAACCTCAACTATCTCTTTTTGGTTGCCGATAATGATGGGTACAATTTTAAAATCAATTAAAACGTTTTGTAAAAATGGCAATTGAACCTCTAAAGAGTGTTCTTTCAAATGTATGCTTTCTCGAAAAAAAACTTTTTCATCACTCTCAATTAATTTTTTGGCAAAATCTTCATCAATCTCAACATCTCCCAAAGGGGTTCTGTAATAGCCCCTAGAATAAACCGAAGCCCCTTCAAATTGCTCTTGGTGGCTGTTTCCAATTAAAATCACCCTTTTGATTTTTTTCCCTATTAGGGTTTTATAAGCATAAGCAGCCACCCAACCAGAATAAGAATAGCTAGCATGAGGAACGATAAGGGCTTTAATGCTTCCTTCGATTTTAGGAATCTGGGCTTGAGCTAAAAGCCCTTCAACCATTTTCTCTAAATCTTGTTTCTCAGCCGGATAAAAAGAACCGGCCACTGCCGGCTGGCGGACAAATTCTTTTTCCACAGAAATCCTAGAAAACCTTTTTTCTCCCTTCTTATAAAAAAGCCCGAAGACAAAAACTGATATTAAGAGAAAAAATACGAAAAAAATTAAAGCTTCTTTTTTCATGGTTTTATTGCCAAACACCAGGAATTTTTTCTCCTGTAGGACAACGACCTTCTTTATCTAAACTGTTTTCTATCACAAAAAATCCTTTTCTCTTAATGGCTGGGATTTTTGATTCTGGGCAAAAGGTGGTATTTCCTTCTAAGTCGTCCACATTTCCAATGTATACATATTTTAAACCCAAATCTAAAGCCATCTTTCTTGCTTTTTTTAGGGTTTCAATAGGGGTAGGAGGAACATTTAATAATTTATAATCTGGATGAAAGCGACTAAAATGGAGGGGCACCTCTGTGCCCAAATTATCTTTTATCCACAAAATAAGATTTTTAATATCTTCTTCAGAATCGTTCTCTCCGGGAATAATTAAATTCACAATTTCTAACCAGGTACCAGATTCTTTAATAATTTTCATTGCTTCCAAAACCGGGGCCACATGTCCGGTAACTGTCAATTTTCTATAAAACTCTTCTCTAAAACCCTTAAAATCTACTTTATAGGCATCAATATATTTTAACAATTCTTTTAAGGGCTCGGGATTAATGTAGGCTGCGCTAATTACCACTGTTTTTAATCCTCTTTTTTTAGCCAATTTAGCCACGTCTAACATATACTCATAAAAGACAATCGGCTCATTATAAGTAAAGGCTATGGATTTGGCTCCACTTTTTATCGCCTCTTCTACTACCTCTTCAGGGTCCATCTTTTTTGTTTCTATCTGCCAAGGAAAAACCTGAGAGATTTGCCAGTTTTGGCAAAACTTACATTGAAGATTGCAGCCAGTGGTAGAAATAGAATAAATCAGGGTGCCGGGCAAAAAATGATATAGGGGTTTCTTTTCTATAGGATCTAGGTGAATTGAGGCCAAGTTTCCATAAGTCAAAGAATAGAGTTTACCATCAACATTTTTTCTGGCCTTACAAAGCCCAATCTGACCCTTAGATAAAATACAGCGGTTAGGACAAAGATGGCACTGGACCATTCCATTACCTAGTTCTTTATAATATTTGGCCGGATAAAGATCTTCTGGCGATCTTTCTCTGTTATAAATCAAAAAGCCGGTTAGAGAAACCACAAAAACTAAAAATAAAATGGCTCCTATTTTTTTCATAAAAAGTAAAAGTAAAGAAAAATTAAAAATAAAATAATGGCCAAAACCAAAAAATAAAGATTCCACCAAAGATCATCTTTAATCCATTTTTTCTTCAAAAAAATAAACTTTAAGCGCAAGAAGAAATGGAAAAGAAAGGTCAAAAAAGTAGGCAGAGGCAAAATTTTATCGTGTAACCATTTAGCAAAAACAGGATCAAAAATACCTTTTTCTATTCCATAGCCAGAAACAATAAACAAGAAGATAAAAAAACCTAAAAATATAGCCGCTACCTGATCTATTTTAATTAAAAAGGTGTTAATTTTATTAAAATCCATAACCCAAAAACCAGCGAGAGGCAACCTCCGCCTCTAAGATACCATAGAGACCATAAAAGAAAAAGATGATTCCCACAATCAAGGCGGTGACTCTTCCTATCAAGCGAAATTCTTTCATTTTGTTCAAAAAACCCAAAAAGAAAAGGGGTAAAAAATAAAAACTACTTCCTACAAAAAACATTAAAAAATAAAACATTCCCTTAAAAACGCTTTGAAGAGAAAAAACATAGGTAAGGGAGATTAAAAAGGGTGGGCAAACATTAATTCCCAAAAAGATTCCCATTAAAAAGGGAAGGCGAGGATTAAATTTTTTCATTATTTGGCAAAACCTATTCTTTCTTTGGCTTAACAATCCTAAGGCATGCAATATTAGAAAAACTGACAAAATTATTAAAGAGATGTTTAAAATATTTTGGAAAAGAATATTATTAATCTTTTCTCCCAAAAATCCAATAACGGCTCCAAACATTAAAGAACCCAAAAATCTGCCAAATATAAATTTCAAAACAACCCCAAGGTTCCCTCTTTTCGATCTGGCTTCTGAAACCAACAAGGGGGCTAAAAAGGGGAAACAGCAAGACAGGCAATAAATCCCTGTCGATAAACCAGTTAGAAGAGGTAAAACAACAAGGTCTTTAAACATTAATAATTTTCAATAACCTCTTTAACTGCTTCAATAAAATCTTGATCCCTAAAATAAACAAACAGTTGCTTTTCCCAATTAGAATCTTTAATACTAATCAAGGGATCTACCCCCCTTCCCTCAATTGGTAAATTGTCTTCTCTTAGGGTTAATCCCCTTACCAGAAAAACAGAATATTTTTCTTTCGGATCAATTTGATGGGTAACCTCAAAAACCTTTTCAATTGTCCCCCATCCCCGAGTAGTGGTTCCCAATAATACCCCTACATTGTATTTTTTTAACACTGAAGCCATTAATTCAGCTGAAGACTGGGTATTCTCATCAATTAAAATAATCACCCTTTTATATCTTATCAAGCTAGGCAGCCAACCTGTTTGGGTCTTAAAAGGAATATATTCTCCGTGTTCAAAAAGCTCATACGCATATTGGCCAGGCCCAATAAAAGGGCCAAGTAAATATGGTAAAATATCTAAAGAACCCCCAATATTGCCCCTTAAATCAAGAATTAAAGAATCTAAAGCTTCCTGATCGTCAACCGCTTCGGTAACGGTTTTTAACTCATCAAGGGTAGTAGGAGAGATTCTTCTTATCTTTAAGTGGAGAACGTTTGGTTTTATTATTTTGGCGGTTACTGTTGGCTCAACCCCAAATTGATCATAAATGGCTCTTCGGGTGGGATCTTTTAGGGCTTGGTAGGCTCTTTCCAATTGAGAAAGTTTATTTTTGGCTTCCTGAGATTTTTCTTTGCTTAACTTTTCTGTCTTTTCTTGATAAACCTCTTGGATTTTTTCTAAAGAAGCGGTTCTCTCCACTCCTAAAACCTGATAAAGATCCACGTTTTTGTCAACGTTCTGAACCATATTTTTGAGCTGTTGGGTATCTAAGGTGGTGTAAAGCCGGCTTCTTCCTTTGGGTTCTAAATTAGATAAAACGAAATCAGCCAAAAAGGTAACAAGTTCTTTCTTTTCCTTCTCTTTTTTGTCTTTCCACAAATTGAAAAGTTCTTTTTGAAGAGCGTCTTTATCTCTCGCTTTAAAATATAATACCTCACCCAAAAAGCTCTCAGCCCCCAATCGAAACAACTGAATCAACTGTTCATCAGAAATTTTTTGCCAATAGTTGTTTTTAATAATATCATAAACCTCGCTAATAAAACCTAAATAAACATCCTCTTGAAGAACCTTTTGAGATTTTTTTTGAAAATAAAAATAACCGCTAAAGGCTCCGGTTAAAAAAATTATTAAACCCAAAAGAACAAAAAAGATCTGTTTCCAGATTTTTTTAAATTCTTTAATCTTTTCTTTTAACACAATAAAAACCTTCATTTTTATCCTCATTCTATTTTATTATTTTCTTCTTTATAGAGCAAGTGAAATCTATTCTCTGGCTATTACTAAGCCAAAAACCTTTTGGGCGCCGGCCCCCTTTAAGGTTTTGGCTGCTTCTTCTAGGGTGGCTCCGGTGGTATATACATCGTCTATCAATAAAATTTTTCTATTTTTAATAACTGATTTGTTTTTTATTAAAAAAGCGCCCCTAATGTTTTCTTCCCTCTCTTTTCTATTTAGTTCGGTTTGAGGCAGGGTCTCTTTAATTTTCATTAAGATATCATCTCTCATTTCCAAAGAAAATTCTCGAGAGAAATAAAGAGCCAATTCTCTTGCTTGATTGTAGCCCCGCCATTTTAATCTCTTTTTGGTTAAGGGTAAAGGTAAAACCAAAAAATCCGAAAGGTCTGGTTTTTCTTCCAAAAGAAAAAAATAATCTTTTATCAACCCAGAAAAAACCTTGGCCAAATCTTTCACAAAGGGAGGGTACTTAAAATAATGAATGAGTTCTTTAATTAAAGGGATTTGGTAGGAAAAAGGGAAATAAAGACCGTCCAAGTTTTTAGATTGGCAGTTTTTACATTTACCTGGGCTTTTTATTTGTTGGGGGTTTTCGCAAAGGCACCAAAATCTAGTAGTAAAATCTAGGGTTGCCCGACAATCTATACACAAATATTCTCCTTCTCTTTGACAGCCAAAACAAAACCTGGGAAATAAAATCTCCAAAATTAACTCTTTTAGTTTAGAAATCATTAATCCTCAGAGGTAATTTTAAATTTTCTTTTCACTCGATAGAACTGAAGAAGAGAAAAAACAATTAAAGCGCCCATCAAAATCCCAAAGAAATTAAAAAGAAAAAGCAAGAAATAAAAACGGGCTTGAAGAAAATTAAGCCCGGCTAAATGGATTCCCACTAAAACCAATGGAGGCACCAAAGAAACGGCAATGGCTGTGCCAGGCAACACCTCAAACACTTCCTTTCTCACCCAGGCAAAGGTAGCTGCCATTCCAGAAATCAAAGCCACCACAAAATATAACAAAGCCGTTTTTAATGTGTTTTCAAACACAAAATAACTTTTGGGCTGGCCAAAGAAAAAAGCGATTATTACTGAGGCTAAAATTACTACCAAGAAAGATTTAAAAATAAACCAAGCCAACTCTCTCTTTATAAAATTGATCTCGCCAATAGAAACCGCTAAAGCCAAAACCAAGAGAGGGGTCAAAAGGGGGGCCACCAGCATTCCTCCAATAACAATCGCTGAATTTTCTAATAAAATACCGCAAGCCACAATAAAAGAAGCAAAAACCAAAAAAAGCCAATAACTAAAAGAGGGTTTGCTTTTCTTTAAAAGACTCTCCACTGTTTCATATTGCTCCTCCCTTTTTAATTCTAAAATATTTTCTTTGTTATTTGATTTCATAAGTCAAGGTGACTGAAACCTTTATTTCTTGAGAGCCCGGTTCAATAGGAATTGAGATTCCCTCCCTACTGGAAGTCGCCCTTATTGGCAAAGGAGGAACCGAATGTTCGGCGATAGAAACTAATTTCCCCAACCCAAAACCAGCAATCTCAGCAATGTTTTGGGCTTTTTCTTTGGCTTTTTTGATAGCAATCTCCCTGGCTTCTTTTTGAAGTGAAGCAATATCTTCTATTTTAAAACTAGGCCCTGAAACAAGATTGGCTCCCCTATCTACTGCTCCAGCCAAAACCCTGCCTGTCGCTTCTAAGTCTTTTATTTTCACAGTTAACCTCTCTTCTACTTTATAACCAATAATTTCTTCTATTGAGTAATCCTCTATATTACTTTTCTTTTTTGAATAGCGGGGAGAAATATTATAGAAAGAGGTTTGAATATCTTCTTCTTTGATACCCTGATTTCTCAAAAAAGAGACAATTTCATTAACCTTTTGGGCGTTTTCTTTTTGGAGTTCAGATATATCTTTTCCGCCCTCAACAACCACTCCTAAAGAAATCTCTGCTACATCTGGAACCCCTAATACCCTACCTTCACCTTGAATAGAAAAGGTTCGGGTAGGCGGTTTTGATTTAGAGAAAGAAATTACATACCAAAAATTAGCCACCAAAAATAAAATAATTCCCAAGATTAAAATAGTGTATAAAATTGTTTTTAGTTTTTCATTTATCATATTTTTATCTTTTAAAAAATTAATCACAAGGGAACTTTTTTAGCCAAAAGCAGGCAGGATTGATTTCTC
>CAZJJV010000003.1:33072-35115 GCA_964546415.1 uncultured Candidatus Saccharibacteria bacterium | reverse complement strand
TTCTTTCTTTTGTTAAGGGATTCCAATATCCTACCTCTTCCACAAAACGGCCACCTACGGGTGGATTTTTTTTGTCGGTCACCACTATTTTAAAAAATGGTTGATTTTTTCTTCCTGTTCTTAAAAGACGAATAACCAACATATTTTCATAAGTAATTTTATTACCAACCTTTTGTTTTTAGGGCCTCTCTGGCTGCTTCTTCTTCTGCCTCTTGTTTAGAAGATCCTTCCCCTCTTGCTACCAATTCTTGGCCCAGATATACCCCTACCACAAAATGCCTGGCATGGTCTGGCCCAGATTCTTCTAATACTTTATAGGTGGGAGTAATTTTTACTCTCTCTTGGGCCTCTTCTTGGAAACGCGATTTCGGATCCTTAAACAACCCTTTTTCTATAATTTCTGGTAATTTACAAATTAAATGTTCTCTAATGAATTGTTGGCACCTTTCATATCCTTGATCAAGATAAATAGCTCCTATTAAGGCCTCAAAGGTGTTGGCTAAAATATACATTCTGGCTTTTCCGGTTTCTTTTTCTTCTCCCTTAGAAAGCAAGAGAAAATCATTAAAACCCAAATCGAAAGCTACCTTTCCTAACATTTTAGCGTTGACAAGAGCGGCTCGCCAATTGGTTAATTCTCCTTCTGGTTTTTGGGGATATTCTTTAAAAAGATATTCTGTCACCGCCAACTCTAGAACGGCATCTCCTAAAAACTCTAACCTTTCATTATTGCCTAAATAAAAGTCTGGGTTTTCATTCAAATAAGATCGGTGAACAAAGGCCTGAATTAATAAATCCTTATTTTTAAATTTCAAATTTAATTTTTTTTCAAGTAATAAAAAATCTTTCATATTTTGTGTTCGTTTGGGATTTCAGATTTTAAGTTTATTTCTTTTCCAGCTCTTTATAAACTGTGCCCAAGACCCCGTTGACAAACTTTCCCGAATTTTCTCCTCCAAAATTTTTAGCTAATTCTATTGCTTCATTAATAGCCACCTTTGGCGGAACGGCTTTTTTGTCTCCATAGAGCAATTCATAAAGCCCCAACCTTAACACATTTCTATCTACAATAGCAATTTGAGAAATGGGCCATTGGGGGGCAGCCTTTTCAATAATTTTGTCAATTTCTTTTAAATGTTTTACTACTCCCTTCACCAATTCCCAAATAAAACTGGTGTCTTCTAATCCTGCTCCAAACTCTTTTATATTTTTTTCTACAATTTTAATCAAATCAGGTTTTTTATCATAAAAATCCCACTCAAAAAGAGACTGCATTACTATGCTTCGTGATAAATGTCTTTTGGCCATAAAACTAAAAGAGCTTTTTAATTTTAGATTTCCTTTTTCTTTATTTCTTTCTCTCTCTTTTTCTTTTCTTTTTTATCAAGTTTTTCTAATACCTCCAACACCTTTTTTCCTTTATAATATCCACAATAACTACAAACCCGATGAGGTAAAACAAGATGACCACATTGGGAACATTTGGTCAATGTTGGCTCTTTTAAAAAAATATGCATCCTTCTTTTATTTCGTCTGGATTTTGTGTGTTTCTGTTTAGGAACAGCCATGATGTTTGATTTTACCAAAACCCGTTTTTCTTTTCAAGGTTTTTACAGGTCCAAAAGATTTTCGATGAATATGAGAAGGACCATATTTTTTTAATAATCTGAGATGGAGTTTTGTCGGATATCCCTTGTGTTTTTTAAATTCATATTGAGGATATTTTTTATGATATCTTTCCATCATTCTGTCTCTGGTTACCTTAGCTAAAATTGAGGCAATAGCACAAGAAAGAACTTTTTCGTCGGCTTTAATAATTGTTTTTTGGGGAACGGGTAAATTAATTTTAAAATTCCCATCCAAAATTAAAAAATTTTTCAGCTTCTTTCCTCTTTTTGTTTTATGGTTTAGGTTTTTGAAAGCCCTTTTCATTGCTAGTTTTGTTGCTTCCAAAATATTTATTTTGTCAATCACCCTTTCTGATACCCTCCCTATCCCCCACTCAATATTTGGATCTTTGGTTAAAACCTTATAAAATTCCTC
>CAZJJV010000003.1:25990-32972 GCA_964546415.1 uncultured Candidatus Saccharibacteria bacterium | reverse complement strand
TTAATCTTCTTTCCTCTTGAAGATTTGGCCAGTTCATATTATACTAATATAACATGTTAAAGTTTACCCATCTACATCTTCACAGTCATTATAGTTTATTAGATGGGTTACCCAAAATCGGGGATATTTTAGATTGGACCGAAAAACTAGGAATGGATTCAGTGGCCTTGACTGATCACGGAGTCCTTTATGGAGCAGTTGAGTTTTATAAAAAAGCCAAAGAAAAAGGAATAAAGCCTATCATCGGTGCTGAAATGTATATGGCCTTTGAAAAAATGACCCAAGAAAGACCCAAGATTGATGATAAAAGATATCACTTGGTTCTTTTGGTAAAAAATGACACAGGCTACAAAAATTTGGTTAAACTTATTACCAAAGCCCATTTAGAGGGTTTTTATTATAAGCCAAGAATAGATGAAGATTTATTAGCTCAACACTCAGAAGGACTTATTGGCCTTTCTGCTTGTCTTCAGGGCAAAATTCCCCGATTAATTTTGGCTAACAAAAAAAGTGAGGCTGAAAAATTGATTTTGAAATATCAAGAAATTTTTGGAAAAGAAAATTTTTATTTAGAACTTCAACACCATCCCAACATTCCAGAACAAGAGAAAGTAAACAAGGCCCTAATTTCCCTTTCTAAAAAACTAAAGGTTCCTTTAGTGGCGACCAATGATTGCCATTATTTAAAAAAGGAAGACGCGGAGGTTCAAGATATTTTAATGCTGATTAACACCGGTGCCGATCCCAACGACCCAGAAAGACTGACAATGAAGCAAGATGATTTTTCTATGAGAAAGCCAGAAGAAATGATAGAGGCTTTTAAAGATGTTCCAGAGGCTATTGAAAATACCCAAAAAATTGTTGAAATGTGTAATTTTGAATTTGAGTTAGGCAAGGTAAAGCTTCCTCGCTTTCAAATACCGGAAGGAAAATCTCCCGATGAATATTTAAGAGAATTGGCCTATAAAGGATTGAGGTGGCGTTATGGCGAAAATCCAGACAAAAAAATAATTGAAAGATTAGAATACGAATTAAAAATAATCAGTCAAACAGGATTTGCTGATTATTTTTTAATTATTCAAGATTTAGTAAATTGGGCCAAAGAAAGAAGGATTGTGGTGGGACCAGGACGGGGTTCGGTGGGAGGATCTTTGGTGGCTTATTTGCTCAATATCACCAACATTGATCCTATAAAGTATAATCTTTTATTTGAAAGATTTCTTAACCCTGAAAGAATTTCTTTGCCCGATATTGACCTGGATTTTACTCATCGCCGAAGAGATGAAGTAATTGAGTATGTAGCCCAAAAATACGGAAAAAATAAGGTAGCCCAAATTATTACCTTTGGAACAATGGCAGCTAGAGCAGTAGTCAGAGACGTAGGAAGGGTGTTAGGATATTCTTATAGTTATTGTGACAAAATCGCCAAACTTATTCCTTTTGGTTGGAATTTAGATCAAACTTTGGCTGGAGTTGCTGAATTTCGGCAGCTTTATTTATCAGATCTTAAAGCCCAAAAATTAATTGATTATGCCAAAAAATTAGAAGGTTGCGCTCGCCATGCTTCTACCCACGCTTGCGGAGTAGTGATTTCTGCCACCCCCTTAGATGAAATTGTTCCTCTTCAGCATCCCAGCCAAAATGAAAAAACAATAGTAACCCAATATGAAATGCAATCCGTTGAAGATTTGGGATTGTTGAAAATGGACTTTTTGGGATTGAAAAACCTCACCATTATTGAAGATACCTTGTCTCGAATTTATAAGGTTCAAGGGAAAAGCATTAATATCCAAAACATTCCCTTGGATGACAAAAAAACCTTTAAACTTTTTCAAAAAGGTGAGACTATTGCTGTTTTTCAATTAGAGTCAGGAGGAATGAGAAAATATCTTAAAGAATTAAAACCCAACACATTAGAAGATATTATTGCTATGTTGGCTCTTTATCGGCCAGGCCCCATGGCTTTGATTCCAGAATATATCAAGTGCAAATATAAAAAGAAAAAAGTAGATTATTTGCATCCTAAACTGGAACCTATTTTGAAATCAACATTTGGCATTCCGGTCTTCCAAGAACAGGTAATGAAAATTGCTCAAGAATTGGCAGGTTTTAGTTTAGGGGAGGCAGATGTTTTAAGAAAGGCTATTGCCAAAAAGAAAAAAAAGCTGTTAATGGATCAAAAAGAAAAATTTATTGAGGGGTGTAAAAAAAATGATATTGATGAAATTATCGCTATGAAGATCTGGAATTGGTTTGAGCCCTTTGCTCGATACTCTTTTAACCGGAGCCATGCTACAGCTTATGCTTTGATTGCTTATCAAACCGCCTATTTGAAAGCCCGTTATCCTTTAGAATTTATGGCTTCTGTTTTGACTTCAGAAAAACAAGATGTAGAGAGAATTGGATTTTTGATGCAAGAATGCAAAAGGATGGGAATTGAGGTGTTGCCTCCAGAAATTAATGAAAGTTTAGAGAACTTTACAGTAGTGCCTCCCGACAAAATCCGTTTTGGATTACTGGCTATTAAAAATGTTGGTCACAATGTGGTAAGGGCTATTGTTCAAGAAAGAAAAGAAAGGGGACCCTTTTCTTCTGTGTTTGATTTTATTACTAGAATAAATTCTCGGGATTTAAATAAAAAATCATTAGAGAGTTTAATTAAAGCGGGTTGTTTTGATAGATTTGCTGAAAGAAATCAATTGTTGGCTAATTTAGAAAAATTATTAGAGGTTTCTAGGGAAAACCAACAATTAAAGATGGCTGGCCAAAGAGGTCTTTTTGAAGGAACGCTGGAAAACAATTTTTTTAGATTGGCGCCCGCTTCGCCGGCCAGCAAAAGAGAAAAACTTAATTGGGAGAAAGAACTTTTGGGGCTTTATATTACTTCCCATCCTATTGAAGATGTAAAAAAACTAATAGAAAAAAAGGCTTTCCCTATTTCAAAAATCACTCAGGCCCTAACTGGGAAAATTGTGAGAATTGGAGGGGTAATTTCTTCAATAAAAAAGATAGTAACCAAAAATGGACAGCCAATGCTTTTTACTAAAATAGAAGACGATCAAAGCAATGTGGAGGTAGTAGTTTTTCCCACCATAATTGAAAAATACCCTGAAGTGTTTCAAGAAAACAAAATTGTAATGATTAGAGGAAGAGTAGATAACAAAGATGGCGTTCCGAAAATTATTTGCCAAGAAGCAGAAGAAATAATGGAAGGTTAATATGTCCAAAAAAACTCCCCAAATTGAAAAAATTAGACATTCTCTCGCCCATATTTTGGCTTATGCCGTTCAACAACTCTATCCTGGAGTTAAATTTGGTATTGGGCCAACAATTGAGAATGGCTTTTATTATGATTTCGATTTGCCCAAAAACCTAACCTCTGAAGACCTACCAAAAATAGAGAAAAAAATGAGAGAATTAATTAAACAAAAAATTTGCTTTGAGAAGAATTTGGTTTCAAAAAACAAGGCTCTTGAGATTTTTAAAGACCAACCCTACAAAATTGAGCTAATTAAAGAACTAAAGGCCAAAAAGGTTAGTATTTATAAATCAGGGGATTTTATTGATCTCTGTGCCGGTCCTCATGTTAGATCTACAAAAGAAATAAACCCTCAGGCTTTCAAATTGGTTAAAATTGCCGGCGCTTATTGGAAAGGTAGTGAAAAAAACCCAATGTTAACCAGGATTTATGGGATAGCCTTTGAGAGTAAAAAAGAGTTAGATGGGTTCCTAAAAAGAGAGGAAGAGGCCCAAAAAAGAGATCATAGGGTTTTGGGGAAAATAATGGAATTATTCATGTTTGATGAAGAGGTGGGGGCCGGTTTACCTTTATGGTTACCCAAGGGCACCATTTTGAGAAAAATTATCGAAAATTAC
Organism: uncultured Candidatus Saccharibacteria bacterium; assembly: GCA_964546415.1. Lineage (GTDB taxonomy): Bacteria > Patescibacteriota > Minisyncoccia > Minisyncoccales > CAZJJV01 > CAZJJV01. The sequence continues at coordinate 29,096 of CAZJJV010000003.1, read as the reverse complement.
ATTTTTGAAGAATTGAAAAAAGAGGGTTATCTTTGGGTTACCACTCCCCATATTGGAAATCTTAATTTGTGGAAAACCTCAGGTCATTGGGAAATGTATCGGGAAAACATCTACTCCCCCATCAAGATTGATGAAGAGGAATACTTAATAAAACCAATGAATTGCCCCTTTCATGTAAAAATCTTTAAATCAAAAATTAGATCTTACAAAGAACTACCTTTAAAATTCGCCGAATTGGGCACTGTCTATAGATATGAAAGATCAGGGGTTTTACATGGCTTGACCAGAGTAAGAGGGTTTACCCAAGATGATGCTCATATTTGGTGTACCCAGGATCAATTGGCCCAAGAATTAGCAAAACTTTTGAGGCATGGATTAAAGATATTAAAAAACTTTGGTTTTAAAAATTATGAAATTTATCTTTCTACTCGGCCAAAGAAATTTGCCGGAACAGAAAAAATATGGAGGAAATCAGAAAAGATCTTAAAGTATGTCTTAAAGGAAAGAAAGCTTTCCTATCAAATAGATCCTGGGGGTGGCGTTTTTTATGGTCCCAAAATTGACATTAAAATTAAAGACGCCCTAGAAAGATCTTGGCAATGCACTACCATTCAAGTGGATTTTAATTTACCAGAACGATTTGATTTATATTATATTGACCAAAAAGGGAAAAAGAAAAGACCGATAATGATTCATCGAGCCCTCTTGGGTTCCATTGAAAGATTTGTTGGGGTGTTATTAGAACATTATGGTGGGGCTTTGCCGGTTTGGTTGCACCCAGAACAGGTTTGGATAATTCCAGTGGGTTCTGCTCATAGAAACTATGCCCAAAAAATTAGCCAAAAATTAAAAGATAGTGGTTTAAGGGTTGAATTAAAAGATGAAAAGGAAACCGTCTCTAAAAAAATTAGAGAAGGAGAAATTCAAAAAATTCCCTACCTTTTAGTGGTTGGCGAAAAAGAAATAAAATCAAATTCGATAAGGGTTCGCCAAAGGGCTAAAGGAGATATAGGCAAAATGAAACTAAAAGAATTTTTAGAAAAAATAAAAAAAGAAATTGAGAAAAAAATTTAAAAAATGCTTTCTCCCCACATTCAAAAACTTATTCAAAAATATCAAAAGTGGCACTCTTTATTTAAAGCCAAAAAAGAAAGGGTAATCTTTGTTGATGAAATTGCTTCTCGGGTAGCCTCTTTTTATGAAAAAATTAGAGGGATTATTGAATGGCGAGAGGAACATTTGTTAAGAAAAACAGCCATTGAGAGGGTCTTAAGGAGAAGATTGGTTTTTCAAAAAAGCGGAGAGGAAATAGCTGAGCCTTTGGTATTGGAGTTAATCAGGGGAGGCCATTTTCCTAATGGCCAAATTGAAGAATCTAAAATTGATCAAGTAAAAAAAATTTTAGATAAATATATTTTTATTTTTGAAAACAATTCTCCCCCACCCTCTTCAAAAAAATCGAAAGCAAGATTATTTGAATGGCTTTTGGGGGTTTTGGCCTGCGAGATCGAAGAAACCCTCTCTCCACCTATAAGAGAATTAGCCTTAATTGAATGTATGACAAATTCTTTAAAAGAAAGGGTGGAAGTGGCCCAAAGGAAGATTATCGAAAAAAAGATGCCAGAAAATGAAAAAGAGATCCAACTCTTTATTGCTGTCCAAAAAGCCCTTTTTAAATTTGATGAACCTTTAATCTCTTATCATCTTTTAAAAAAGATGGTTCCAGATTGGGAAAATCTTTCCCCAGAAAGACTAAAAGAAATTACTTGTCAAATTTATTCTATTTGGGATCAAATTGAAAAAAGTTTCAAGCATCCTTTAAGCGAAAAATTTTATCAGGTGGCAGAAAGATACGACACCCCCTATTTGATTTTAGGAGACATCCTTAGCAAAGATCCTTTAGGGGCTTTTAAAAATCTTTCTCAACCCAAGGTTTTAGAGGAATTAATTAGAGAAAGCTATCAAGAGAGATTAAAAAAATTAAAAAAGAGATTAAAAAAAGCGGCCCTTTTTAGCACTATTTCCATTTTTGTAACCAAAATGTTGTTAGCCTTCGCCATTGAAATTCCTTTTGATAAATATGTTTTAGGAGCTTTTAGTTATCAAAACTTGTTCATTAACATTTTGGTACCTCCCCTTTTGATGTTTGTTTTGGTGGCTACCATTAAAACCCCTCAAAAAGAAAACCTAGACCGAGTAATTTTAGAAGTAATGAGAATTGTCTATCCTTCTAATGGAAAAGAAATTGAGGAAATTAAGCCTCCTCGGAAAAAGGGAATTATTTTATCTACCATAATTGGTCTTTTTTATTTTTTAACCTTTGTATTATCTTTTTGGGCAATCATCTGGTTGTTAAGAAAAGTAGAATTTGGAGGATTATCAATTGGAATATTTCTAATGTTCTTTTGCTTAATATTTTTTGCTGGTGTTAAAATTAGAGAGAGATCTAAGGAATTACAAGTAATTGAAGAAAAAACTACTATTTTGAGTTTTTTATTTGATACCTTTTCTTTGCCCTTTATTCGAATGGGAAAATGGCTTTCTGGTCAACTATCTAGATATAATATTATTGTTTTTTTATTTAGTGCTTTTCTTGATTTGCCCTTTCAGCTTTTTACCGAATTTTTGGAACACTGGCGCTCTTTTATTAAAGAAAAAAAGGGGGAGATTCACTAACTTTAATTTTAAAATCTTCTCAACTTCCAAAAGTTTGAAGACAGTTTGTTTCTTGAAAATACCATAAAAAATGGTATAATTTTTTTTATGAAATATTATGTTTTTACTTTCGGCTGCCAAATGAACAAATCTGACTCAGAGAGAATTGCCTCATTGCTGGAGGGAATAGGCTACAAACCAGCCTCTAAAATAAAGGAGGCTGATTTAATCGTGGTGAATATGTGTTCAGTGAGGCAATCAGCGGTAGATAGAATTTTTGGCTTGGCTCCCAAATTTGAAAAATTAAAGAAAGAAAGGCCCAAATTAAAAACCATTCTTACAGGCTGTATTCTTAAAGAAGACCAAAAAAAATTTTCAAGATTTTTTGACCTTATTTTAAAAATTAAAGAATTGCCTTATTGGCCTCAATTTTTAGAAAAGAAAAAATCTT
>CAZJJV010000003.1:0-25890 GCA_964546415.1 uncultured Candidatus Saccharibacteria bacterium | reverse complement strand
TTAAAAATTAAAGAATTGCCTTATTGGCCTCAATTTTTAGAAAAGAAAAAATCTTCTTTGGTAAAAAAACATTGCCAATATTTTAAAATTCAGCCCAAAAGGGCCCAAAAAGATTTAGCCTTTGTTCCTATTTCTAATGGATGCAACAATTTTTGTTCTTATTGTGTGGTTCCCTTCACTAGGGGAAAATTGATTTGTAGAGATTATCAAGAGATTTTAAGAGAAGTAAAAGAGGCTGTTAGTTCTGGGGCAAAGGAGATTTGGTTATTGGGCCAAAATGTTAATGATTATGAATACAAAATTCAAAATTCAGAAGGCAAAAATATAGAAAAGTATAAAGGGGTAGGTATTAAGTATAAAGGGGTAGGTATTAAGTATAAAGCAAAATTAAGGGGAGGAAGCGAGATTATAAACTTTGCTAAGTTGGTAAAGATGGTAGAAGGGGTCTCGGGTAATTTTAAATTCTTTTTTACTTCTCCCCATCCCAAAAATTTTTCAGATGAGTTAATTGAGGTTTTGGCTGAATGTAAAAAATTTGGCAAACTGCTTAACTTACCTGTTCAGTCTGGAGATAATGAAATTTTAAAAAAGATGAATCGCAATTATACTGTTGAAGAATACAAAGAATTAGTCAAAAAAATCCGAGAAAAAATTCCTGATATTAAATTGTCAACCGATGTCATTGTTGGTTTCCCCGGTGAAACAACAAAACAGTTTGAAAACACAGTAAAATTATTTAAAGAAATAAAATTTGACCAGGCCTATATTGCTAAATACTCTCTTAGGCCCGGAACCCTGGCTTTTAAAACTATGGAAGACAATGTCCCCCTCATAGAAAAAAGAAAGAGAGAGAAAATTTTAAGGGAAATTCTTAAAAGTAATTAAACATATGGGTAAAAAAAACAAGGAGGAAGAAAAAAAGAAAAAAATCATTGTTATTGTAGGCCCAACCGCTTCTGGAAAATCAGACTTGGCTGTAAAATTGGCTAAAAGGTTTAACGGTGAAATTATTTCAGCAGATTCTCGTCAGGTTTACAAAGGAATGGATATTGGAACAGGAAAGATTACCAAAAAAGAAATGAAAGGAATAAAACATTATCTTTTAGATGTGGCCTCCCCTAAAAGAAGGTTTACGGTCTTTCAATATCAAAAATTAGCCTTAAGGGCCATTGAAAAAATTTTAAAAAAAGGCAAGATTCCTATTATTTGTGGTGGAACAGGATTTTATATTCAAGCTCTTATTGATGGAATCTTGCTTCCTAATGTACCTCCTGATTGGGAATTAAGAAAGAGGTTAGAAAAGAAATCTGCTGCTCAATTATATAAAATTTTAAAAAAATTGGATCCCCAAAGAGCTAAAACCATTGAAAAGAAAAATCCCCGAAGATTAATTAGGGCAATTGAGATCGCAAAAAGGGTTGGCAGGGTGCCCCCCTTAAAAAAGCAACCCCTTTCTTATCCTGTTTTAATGTTGGGAATTAAAAAGACAAAAGAGGAATTAAAAAAACTAATTAAAAAAAGGCTTCTTAAGAGGTTTAAGAAAGGGATGGTGGCTGAGGTTAAAAAATTAAGAAAACAAGGGGTTTCCTGGAAGAGATTAGAAGAGTTTGGTTTAGAATATCGCTGGATAGCCTATTTTTTACAAAATAAAATCGATTTTTCAGAAATGGTAGAAAAACTCCAGAAAGATATTGAGGATTTTGCCAGAAGACAAATGGTTTGGTGGAAAAAAGACAAAAGAGTGTTTTGGATTGTTTCCCAAAGAGAGGCAGAGAAAAAAATAAGGGAATTTTTAAAAAATTAACTCCTTAAAATTCTTTCTAAAATTTTAGAAACAACCTGAGGATTGGCCCTTCCCTTAGTTCTTGCCATTACCTGTCCTATTAAAAACTGGAGGGCAGATTCTTTTTTGTTTTTAAAATCAGAAACAGCCCTTGGATTTTCAGAAATTACTATTTTAACTATTTTTTCTATTTCTTTTTCATCGGTAATTTGTAAAAGGTTCTTTTCTTCAATAAGTTTTATTGGATCTTTGCCCGTTCCAAACATTTCTTCTAAAAGTTTTTTAGCAATTCTGGAAGAGATTTTCCCTTCTTCAATTAAAGAAATAAATTTAGCAAAATGGGCAGGTGAGATTAAAAACTCCTCCTCTTCAATGGAAGCCTTTTTTAAAAGTCCCCGAAGATCACTAATGATATAATTTGATGTTAACCTTATTAAGGCAGAGAGTTTTTGGGGTGGTAAATGGGGAGGAAATTCAGAAATCACTTTTTCAAAATATTGGCTTAATTTTTTATTATAAACAAAAAATCCTATTGCTTCCTCCTCCAAACCGTATTCTCTTTTAAATCTCTTTCTTTTTTCTTGAGGAAGTTCAGGTATTTGGGCTTTAATTTCATTAATTAATTGAGTAGATATTTTTAAAGGAGGGAGGTCGGGCTCTGGAAAATATCGGTAATCTGAACTATATTCTTTCTCTCTTTGGCTTACAGTTATCTTCCGGTTTTCATCCCAACCCCTGGTCTCTTGAATAATCTTCCCTCCCCTATCTAAAACCTCAGCCTGTCTTTTGATTTCATATTCAATAGCTTCTTGGAGAGCCTTAAAAGAATTAAGATTTTTGATTTCTACTTTTGTGCCCAACTTATCTCTTTCTTTAGAAAGAGAAATATTGGCCTCAACCCTCATTTGACCCTTTTCCATATCGGCATCAGAAACATTTAAGTAATGCATCAATAAATGGAGTTCTTGAGCAAATTTTTTGGCTTCTATGGCAGAGGTAATATCTGGTTCAGTGGCTAATTCCATTAAAGGTATTCCGGCTCGATTAAAATTTACCAAAGAGTAGCCCTCCTTTTGAAAGTGAACCAAACTTCCTGTATCCTCTTCTAAATGAATTTCTCTTATTTTTATTTTTCTTTCATCGATTTCCAAAAAGCCGTTTTTACATAAAGGATAATAAAATTGGGAAATCTGATAACCCTTTGGTAGGTCAGGATAGAAATAATTTTTTCTATCAAATTGAGAAAACTTTGAAATTTGGCAATTTAGAGCCAGGCCCACCTTTATGACCTTTTTTATTGCTTCTTCATTAATGGTTGGTAAGGTACCCGGCTGACCAAGGCAAATAGGACAAATGTTTAAATTAGCATGCCTTTCTTCTGGATCATTAGGACAAGAGCAAAACATCTTTGAATTTGTTTTGAGCTCAATATGGATTTCTAAACCAATTTTTGGGAAATATTTCATATTTTAAAGATGTTTTTCTATTATTTTTTTCACTAGAGAAAAAACCATTTTTTTACTTTTTTGGCCATCAATTATAAAGATCAATGTTTTCTTTTTAAACATTTTGACAATTTTCTCATAAAAGCGCCACACCTTGGTTAGTTTTTCTTTCTCTTCAAAAGGGGTCAATTTGGCACCCCTTTTAATAATTCTTTTTAAACAGATCTTTGGGGGAACCTTCAAGATAAAAGTTAAATCTGGCATTAAAAAATTTTTATTTATTTGAAAAAGATATTTAAAAGCCACCCCGCTAGCTTTACCATAAGCAAAAGAAGAAAAAAAATAACGGTCAGAAATAACAATTTTTCCTTTTTTTAGGGCAGGAATTATGACTTTTTTTAAATGTTCCTTCCTGTCTTTAGCGAATAATTCTTGAAGCTTTTTGCTTGAAATTTTTTCTTTTTGGGCCAAAACTTTTTGAATCTTGGAAGATACCTTTGAGGTATTAGTAGGCTCTTTGGTCAAAACAACCTTATATCCTTTTTGAACAAGATAATCCCTTAAAAGTCTAGATTGGGTTGTCTGGCCCGAACCATCCAATCCCTCAAAAACAATAAACTTTCCAGGATAGGGGTTCTTTAACATTTTAGGTTTTCTTTTTGGTTGAGGTCTTTTCCGTATTGATATTTGTCATCTAAAATGTCTTTTTCTTGCCACTCTTTTACCCAATCTTCTACCTTGAAAATTTTATATTTACCATCTTTGGTGGCACAAATCACTCGATTCAGTCCTGCGTTAATAATCATTTTTTTACAAATAAAACAAGGGAAAGAATCTGCCGGGTTTCCATTTCTGTCTGTACAGTATATATAAAGGTCGCCACCCAAGATAGAAACCCCAGATCTGGCGGCATTTATAATGCAATTTTGCTCTGCATGACAGGAGCGACAAATTTCATAACGCTGGCCATGAGGAATGTTGAGTTTATCTCTTAAACACTCATTTCTTTCTAAACAATCTTTTGTTTTTCGGGGGGCTCCAATGTAACCTGTAGACAAGATCACATCATTTTTTACTATAATTGCCCCACCCTTATTTCGAAAACAGGTGGCCCTTTTACCAATTTCTTTAGCAATATTTAAATAATATTCTTCTTTTGGTGGTCTCATTTTCTTAATCAACAATTTCAATACCCATATTTTTAGCAGTTCCTTCAATAATTTTCATTGCTTTTTCGATATCTTCGGTATTTAAATCGGAAATTTTTTCTTGGGCAATTTCTCTTAATTGTTGACGAGTGATTTTGCCTACTTTTTTTCGGTTTGGTTCTCCTGACCCCTTTTCGATTCCTGCTGTCTTTTTTAATAATTCTGAAGCAGGAGGTCTTTTTAGTTTTAATTCATAGGTTCTGTCTTCAAAAACAATAATTTCTACTGGAATTACCCAACCAATTTTGTCTTTGGTGAGGTCATTAAATTTTTGGCAAAATTCCCCCAGGTTTATTCCATAGGGGGCCAAGGCTGGTCCAATGGGAGGAGCCGGGGTGGCTTTGGCAGCTGGAATTTGCAATTTTATAACTCCTTTAATTTTTTTAGCCATAAATTTATAATTTTTTTATTTGCAAAGAATCTAATTCCACCGGGGTGTCTCTTCCGAACATATTTATTAAGACCTTTATTTTTCCTCTTTCTTCATCAATTTCTGAAACCTTCCCCTCAAAATCTTTAAAGGGACCATCTACAATTCTTACCAAATCCCCTACTTTTACATCTATTTTATATTGAGGCACCTCAGCTGAAATCCTCTTTTTTAAATTTTCTATTTCTTCTTTAGAAACCGGAACAGGAGTGGTTCCCGACCCCACAAAACCAGTTACATTAGGAGTATTTCTGACTACATACCAAGAATCGTCGGTAACAATCATTTCCACCAATACGTAGCCTGGATAAATTTTTTCTTCAACCACCCTTTTTTTACCATTTTTGATCTTTATCTTTTTTTCTTTGGGAACAATTACATTAAAGATTTTGTCTTCCATTCCAAAACTTTCTATTCTTTGTTTCAAAGCCTTGGCTACCGCTTCTTCGTAACCTGAATAAGTGTGAATAACATACCATTTTTTTTCTTTTGGGAGTTTTTGCTTGGGCATATTTAGATAATTTTATTTAAAATTAAAGTAAAAAGGAAATCAAAAAGCCCCAAAAATACGGCTATCGTCAAAGACACCCCAATAACCAAAAGGGTGTATTTTAAGGTTTCTTTTTTGGTAGGCCAATTTATTTTTTTCATTTCTAACCTTACTTCTTTTAGATAATTGATGAATTTTTTAATAATTTTCATGGTTTAGATATCAAGGTTTTTTACTTGTTTGGCGTAAGTTTCGATAAACTTTTTTCTAGGCAAAACCTCCCCCCCCATTAAGGTATCAAACATTCTATCGGTCTCTTGAGCGTCTTCTAGGGTTACCTTTTTTAAAACCCTATTTTCAGGATTCATAGTGGTTTCCCAAAGTTCTTCAGGATTCATTTCTCCCAATCCTTTATATCTTTGAATGGTGATAGATTTCTCTTTTTTCAATGATTTCAAAATAACCTCTTTCTCTCTTTCATTATAAGCGTATTTTACCTCTTTTCCTGCCTGAATCTTATAAAGGGGAGCCTGGGCTATATATAAATATCCCCTTTCAATAATTGGTTTTAGATAGCGATAAAAAAGAGTTAAAAGTAAGGTTTTGATATGGTTGCCATCACTATCACTATCGCACATTATTATTATGCGGTGATATCTTATTTTGTCAATATTGAAATCTTCTCCAATAGAAGTTCCCAGGGCGATAATTAAAGATTTGATTTCTTTGGAGCCCAAAATCTTGTCTAATCTGGCTTTTTCAACATTCAATATTTTCCCCCTCAGGGGTAAGATGGCTTGAAAGCGTCGATCCCTGGCTTGCCTTGAGCTTCCTCCGGCCGATTCTCCTTCTACGATATATAATTCAGATTCAGCTGGATTCCGAGAAACGCAATCTGCTAATTTTCCCGGCAGTGCTAATCCTTCCAGAGCGCTTTTTCTTAAAACGGTCTCTCTGGCTGCTTTGGCGGCTTTCTTGGCTTTATGAGATAAAATACATTTTTCAATGATAGCCTTAGCATCTTGGGGATTTTTTTCTAAAAAATCAGTAAAGGTTTCAGAAACCATTGTTTCTACAGCTGTTCTCGCCTCAGGGTTTCCTAATTTTGCTTTGGTCTGCCCCTCAAATTGGGGCTCTTTTAATTTCACAGCGATCACGGCAGTTAATCCCTCTCTAACATCTTCTCCGCTTAGGTTTTCATCTCCGTCTTTTAAAAACCCATTTTTTCTGGCATATTCATTTATGGTTTTGGTAATAGCTGATCTAAAACCAGTTAAATGGGTCCCCCCCTCGCCAGTATAGATATTGTTGGCAAAGCTTTCTTCATAGCATTCATATTCATCAGTGTATCTTAGGGCTGCTTCTACAATAATTTCATTTTTTTCTTCTCTTCCATAATAAATGTTTTTCTGAAGGGCAGGTCTTTTCCGGGTGAGATATTTTACATAAGAAAGAAGCCCTCCTTCAAAGTAGAAATTATAAGATTTTTCAATTTTTTCTCTTTTGTCAGCTACTCTAATTCTCACCCCTTTTGTTAAATAGGCTTGCTGTCTTAAGTGATTCAAAATCTTTTTAAGATTAAACTTAATTTCCTTGAAAATTTCTTTATCTGGTTCAAAAATTATGGTTGTTCCAGTTTTTTTACACTTTCCCTCTTTTTTTAATTTGGTCTTGGTTTTTCCTTTTGAGTATTCTTGAGAATATTTATATCCTTCCCGGCATACCTCAACCCTCATCCAAGAAGAAAGGGCGCAAACCACCGACACTCCTACCCCATGAAGGCCTCCGGCCACCTGATAGGCCTTTCCACCAAATTTGGCTCCAGCATGCAGGGTGGTCATTACCGTTTCTAAAGCAGATTTTTTGGTTTGGGGATGAATATCTACTGGAATTCCCCTACCATCATCAACTACCTTCACTCGGTTTTTAGGCAAAAGAATTACCTCAATGTTTTTACAATAACCGGCAATCGCCTCATCAAGAGAATTATCTACGCATTCCCAAATAAGATGATGGAGTCCATCAGAACCAGTTGAGCCAATATACATTCCTGGCCTTTTTCTCACCGGTTCCAAACCCTCCAAAACATAAATATCTTTAGCGGTATAATCTGATGATTTTTTTATTTTTTTCTTACCTGCCATGTTGGTTTTTTTTCTAACAATTTAATGATTTTATTTTGAGCTTTTTCAATTTCTTCAGGAGTTAAGGCTCTGTCAAGAACCTGGAAAATAATATGAAAGGCTAAATTTTTCTTTCCCTCTGGAAGTTCTTCTCCTTCGTAAATATCAAACAAATCGACATCTCTCACAATCGGATAGCCGGCCTGATAGATTTTATCGACTACCTCTTTTATTCTTGTCGTTTTGGGCACCAAAACGGCAATATCTCTGATCACAGCAGGATAAGGGGAGGGGGGTAAATATTCCCTTTCTTCATTTGCTAGTTTTGCCAATTTCCCAAAATCTATATCAAAAACTGTTACCCTTTCTTTTATTCCTAGTTTACTAAGAACCCTTAAAGAAATCTCACCTAAAAACCCTATCTCTTCTTGATCTACTTTAATTTCAGCAATTCTTTTTGGGTGCCAGAGAGTAATTTTGGAGTTTTCAGGAGTAGCCTGATATTCATCATACCAAATATTACTTAAACCAAATCTCTCTAACAAAACATCCACTACCCCTTTTGCTTCCAAAAATGCTTCTCCTAAAATGGCTCCGGTTAACATTTTTTTCTCTTTATTTGGAGCAATAAAGATTTTCCCTAACTCAAAAATTCTAATTTCTTTGAAGAATTTTTGATTGAAATGAATATTTTTTAAAAGATTGGGAATTAAAGAGGGTCTTAAAAATTGAAACTCGCTACTCAAGGGATTTTTTAGTTCTAACATTTTATCAAATCCATAAACCCGGGCATCGTTTTTAGAAACAAATGAGTAATTATAAACCTCAGTAAATCCCAATTCTTTTAAGGTATCTTTGGTTATGTTTTCCCAAAAAAGTTCTGGGTTTTTTTGAGGAGGGATCAATGTGGCTAAGGGCAAGATTTCGGGAATTTTTTCCAATCCGTAAATTCTGCCAATTTCTTCAACCAAATCTTCTGGAATAGCAATGTCTAGCCTGAAGGTAGGAACCTCAACTACTAAAAATTCATTACTAGATTTTAGAATTTTAAAACCCAATCTGCTTAAGATTTCTTTTATTTTGCTTTTAGAAATTTCAATCCCCAAAATCCTTTTTACTAAATCAAATCCTAATTTTATTTTCTTTGGCAAAGATTTTTTAGGATAAAAGTCAATCAATCCCTTGGCTATCTTTCCTTTGGCCAACTTTTGAATTAATAGAGATGCTCTTTCAATAGCGAATTCAGTAAGGTTGGGATCTAAACCATGTTCAAATCTCCAAGAAGCGTCAGTTTTTAAGTCAATTGTTTTGGAACCCTGGCGAACCACCTGGGGATTAAAGTTAGCTGATTCTAAAAGAATATTTTTGCTATTAAACTCAATTCCACTATTTTTCCCTCCTTTAATGCCAGCAATAGCAATGGGTTTTTTAGAGTCTGAGATTACCAGAATATCTGGAGTTAATTCATATTTTTCATTATCTAGGGTTTCAATTCTTTCTCCCCTTTTAGCAAATCTAACGACAATTTTTTTTCCTTCAATTTTATCTAAATCAAAAGCATGAAGGGGTTGACCGGTCTCTAACATTACATAATTAGTAATGTCTACAATGTTGTTTACTGGTTTTACTCCACAGGCCTGTAACCTATCCCTTAACCATTTTGGAGAAAAACTTACTTTCACCTCTTTAATTACTTTAGCTGAATATCTAAGACAGGTTGATTTGTTTTTAATTTCCAAAGAACAAAAATCACTACTTTTTAAACTTTTGTCTTCTTTTAATTTATCTCTTCCTTTTTTTAGTTTTAAATTCAAAATAGCAGAAATCTCTCTAGCAACTCCTAAATGGGAAAAACAATCTGGAGCCCGATTGGGCCTGATATCAATATCAAAAACAAAATCCTTCCCTTTTTCTTCTATCTCTTCTACTTCGGCAAAATGTAATGTTAAAAGTTCTGCCAATTTTTTAGGACTAGGCAATTTTTTTGAGAAAAAAGATTGTAGCCAATTATATGAAAACTTCATATTCTCTAGATCTAAAATTGAGTTAAAAATCTTAAGTCTCCTGATCTGAATAATCTAATATCTGAAACCTTATATTTCATCATTGCCAATCTGTCTAAACCAAATCCAAAAGCCCAACCTTGCCAATTTTTGGGATTCAATCTGGCGTTTTTAAAAACATAAGGATGGAGCATTCCGGCTCCGGCCACTTCTAACCAGCCAGAATTTTTACAGACAGAACAACCCTTGCCATGGCAGACCAAACAAGAAATACTTACATCAAAAGAGGGTTCAGTAAAAGGGAAAAAGTCAGGCCTTAATCTTGTTTTTATTTTTTGATTAAAAAATTTTTCTAAAAATTCTCTAATTATTGCTTTAAAATGAGCAACCGAAACATTTCTATCTACCATTAATCCATCAACCTGCATTAATTGAAATTCATGAGAGGCATCAGTGGCTTCATGCCGATAAACGTTGCCGGGAATAATAATTCTGAAAGGAGGATTGTGCTTTTCCATATATCTCACATCCACAGGAGTGGTATGGGTTCTCAGCAGGGTCTTATTGTTTAACCAAAAGGTGTCCCACATATCTCTAGCCGGATGGTCTTTGGGAATATTAAGAGCGTCAAAATTGTACCACTCGTTTTCAATTTCTGGACCTTCAACCACATTAAAGCCCATTGATTGGAAAATTTCTTCTACCTTTCTTTTAACAATTGTTAGAGGATGTAAGTGACCCAAAGAAATTTTTTTGCTAGGCAGTGTTACATCAAACCATTCTTGATTTTCTACCTTTTGGGCCTCTTTTTCTAAAATTTTGGCTTTTTTGCTTTCTAATTCTTTGGTTAAATATTTTTTTAACTCATTAGCCTCTTTACCTAATTTCTGTCTTTCTTTAATAGACCAGTTTTTCAATTGAGAAAGAATTATTTTTAGGGCTCCTTTTTCACCCAAAAACTCTTCAAAAATCTCTTCTAACTCTTTAAGGTTTTTAGCAGACCTTATCTTTTTCTCTCCCCTTTCTTTGATTTGTTTAAGGTTAATTTTTCTCATATTTATTTTTATTTTACCTGATTTTTAATCTAGAATCAAGGCAGGGGTTGGGGAAATTTATACAAAATCCCTGCCATCGGCAGGGTGTAGGGTGGCGCGGGCGACGAGACTTGAACTCGCAACCTCAGGATCGACAATCCTGCGCTCTAACCAATTGAGCTACGCCCGCATTTTTTTTGAGATGCCAAGGGTGGGATTCGAACCCACGACCTATCGCTTATGAAACGATTGCTCTACCACTGAGCTACCTTGGCAAAAAACTTGTTGCGGGGCTAGGAATTGCACCTAGGCCTCCAGCTTATGAGACTGGCGAGCTACTACTACTCCACCCCGCTAGTTAATATTTTAAAAAGAGGAGATTTTTTGTCAACTGTTTATATAAAAATAAAAACCATTTTTAATAGTTTTAACATTCTTCCAACCCCTTCACCTTATCTCACGTCGCGGGATTAAGGCGAGTATATCAAATTAAAAATTAATAGGGGTTTTGGAAAAATTTGAATAGGATGAGTTTAAAGTCCTATATCTAAGTATTGAATGGCCTTTTCATAAACAGATAACGTTTTTTTGGCTACACTTAAATCTAATTTATAATCTGGATCATAAACAATGTTATCTCTAATCTTTCTGGCTTCCAAAACTTCTTCTAAATTAGGAATTACTTCTTTGGTGGCCGATTTTAATCTTTCTTCTAAGGTTTTCCCTTCATAACCTGCTTCTTTTAATACCTCTTCCAACAAAGAATCTGCTTCAATGATGGCTAATTTGGCTTCAGATTCAACGCCTGTTTCCAATCGATTTTTAATTTTATTCCATTTTTTAGTCCATTTCTTTTTGACAAATGGTTGATAAGCAAAAAACTCTTTGAGGGTATCTAAAAAATGGGCCTTGAGCCAGGTAGTGGTAATCAAAGAAAAGACAATAAAACCCAATAAAATAAGGGAGATTATCAAAAAGACTCCTTTAACAAAAGAAATCCATCCTGGAGGGTTAATTAGAAAATTGAAAATAGGCCTTAAAACTGAAGTCAAATAATCTGTCATATTGTTAAAAAATAATTTTTTCTAAGGTTTGTCCTAATTTTAAAATCTCTTTTTCTTTAAAGGGTTTACCAATAATTTGAAGCCCTATTGGTAAATTGTTTGTTTTGCCACAAGGAAGAGAAAGGGCGGGCAGGCCAGCCAGATTGGCTGAAACGGTAAAAATATCTGAAAGATACATTAAAAGGGGATCTTCTATTTTTTCTTTTAGTTTAAAAGGAGGGGTGGGTGAGGTAGGGCCAACAATAAAATCTACTCTTTGAAAGGCTTTTTCAAAATCTTCTTTAATTAAGGTTCTGACCTTTAAGGCTCTTAAATAATAAGCCTCATAATGTCCGCGAGAAAGAGTAAAGGTGCCCAACATTATTCTTCTTTTCACTTCTGGCCCAAAACCCTCTCCCCTACTTTCAAAATAGATCTCTTTTAAATCTTTACCTTTTGAAAATCCATATTTAATGCCATCATAACGAGCCAAATTGGCGCTGGCTTCAGAAGGAGCAATAATATAATAACAAGGCAAAGCATATTCTGTATGAGGTAGACTAATTTCTTCTATTTTAATTTTCAGTTCCTCTTGGCATTTTTTTAAAACCTCTTTTATTTTTTCTTTTACCTTTTCATCTATCCCCTTTACAAAATATTCTTTGGGCACTCCCAAGATTATGTCTTTTGAAGGGTTTTGGGAAGACTCTTTTTCTTCTGGAATTTCAAGAGAGGTTGAATCTTTCTCATCCCTTCCTTTAATTGTTTCAAAAACAATCTCGCAATCTCTAACATTTTTAGTAATCGGACCAATCTGATCTAAAGAAGAAGCAAAAGCAATTAAGCCATAACGGGAGATCCTTCCATAAGTAGGCTTTAGTCCTACTACGCCACAAAAAGCAGCCGGTTGTCTAACCGAACCTCCAGTATCAGAGCCCAAAGAAAAAACTACTTCTCCCGCTGCTACAGCAGCTGCTGATCCCCCAGAAGACCCGCCAGGCACCCTTTCTAAATCGTGAGGATTTTTAGTAGGAAAGAAGGCTGAATTTTCAGTAGAAGAACCCATAGCAAATTCATCTAAATTGGTTTTCCCCAAAATTACTGCTCCCTCCTTTTTTAATTTCTCCACCACCGTGGCATCATAAGGAGCAACATAATTTTCTAAAATTTTTGAGCCAGCAGTGCATTTTAAATCCTTAACCAAAATATTATCTTTAATGGCACAAGGCACACCAGTCAAAAGAGGGATTTCTTTATTAGATAAAATAGCTTCATCTATCTCTTTGGCTTTTGAAAGGGCTAAATCCTCACAAATGGTAATAAAAGCCGAAATTTCTTTTTCTTTTTCTTCAATAATTTTTAAATAGTTTTTTACCAATTCTAAAGCCGAAAACTCTTTTTTTAATAAGCCCTGGTGGATGGTTTCAATTGTTAAATTTTTTAAATCCATTTTAGGATTTTTTAAAAACTGACTTCACCTTCAAAAACCTGTCTTTTTTTTCTGGAAAGAGCTCTATTAACTTTTCTGCTGGCTGAGATTTTGTTTTATCTTTTCTCTCTATGTTGAATAATTCCACTGAATGACTGGTTGGTTTTACTTTAGAAACATCTAACTCTTTCAATTTTTCTATATAATCTAAAATCTTAGCCAAATCCTTTCTAAGTTTTTGGACCTCTTGGCTTTTTAACTTTAACCTTGCTAATTCGGCTACTTTTTTTACCTCTTTTTCATCCAGCATAATATAAATTATTTAGGAATTTCTAGGTTTTCTGTTTCTACTAAGACATCATAAAGCTCATCAAGATTTTCTAAAACCAGGCCTGCTCCTCTCACTACGGCTGTCATAGGATCTTCAATAATCCTGGTAGGAATTTTGGTTTCTTTTTGAATTAAAGTATCCAAGCCTTGCAACAAACTTCCTCCGCCCGCTAAATAAATTCCTTTTACCATAATATCTGCCAAAAGTTCTGGTGGCGTTTCTTCTATTGTTGTTTTGATGGCAGAGATGATTTGGTTAATAGACTTTTCCATTGCTTTTCTAATTTCTTCATCGTTTACTAAAATTTCTTCTGGCAATCCAGTTATCAGGTTTCTTCCTCTTACTGGAATTTCTTTCCTTTCTTTTAAGGGATAGGCAGAACCAATATTGATTTTAATTTCCTCAGCCGTCCTTTCTCCAATTAAAATTTTGTATTCATCTTGGATAAATTGAACAATATCTTCGTTTAATTTGTCACCAGCCACCCTTAAACTCTTTGCCACCACAATGCCCCCCAAAGAAATAACCGCTACTTCTGTTGTTCCTCCTCCAATATCTACAATAAAATTTCCTCCTGCCTCTTGAACCGGCAATCTGGCTCCAATAGCTGCAGCCATTGGTTGTTCAATTAAAAAAACCTCTCTAGCGCCGGCATTTTTAGCAGCATCAATCACCGCCTTTTTTTCTACCTCGGTTACTCCAAAGGGGATTCCTACTACTATTCGGGGGCGGGGAAAAATAATCAGTTTTCTTTTTTGGGCTTTTTCAATAAAATATTTAAGCATTTGTTCTGCTACCTCAAAATCAGAAATCACCCCCTTTACTAAAGGCCGGGTAGCCCTAATGTGGCCAGGGGTTCTGCCCACCATTTTCTTGGCTTCATCTCCAATAGCCAAAATTTGGCTTGTTTTTTCATTTATAGCCACTATTGAAGGTTCCGTAATAACAATTCCTTTGCCTTGAAGATAAACCAAGGAATTAGCAGTTCCCAAATCAATAGCCATATCCTCTGAAATATAAGCAAAAAGTTTATTTAACATATTGATGAAAAAACCTTATTAAAGAGGATTTTTTTATCAGTTGAGCTTTTTTGGCGCTTCTCTTTTTTATCTCTATTGAGTTTTTCTTTAAGGTATTTTCACTAATCACTACTCTAAAAGGAATACCAATTAAATCAGCGTCAACAAACTTTTCGCCAGGTGATTTTTCCTTTCTATCATCATATAATACTTCAAATCTTTTTTTCTGTAAAACTTGATAAGTTTTCTCCCCCTCTTTTTGAATTTTTTGATCTATCTTCTTTTTCCCGCTTTTTAAAGTAATTAAATGAATAAGAAAGGGGGCTACCTCTAATGGCCAAATAATTCCTTGAGCATCATGATTCGTTTCTACTATTGCTGCCATCAACCTCCCCAAACCAATCCCATAGCATCCCATTACTACCGGTTTTTCTCTTCCCTCCCTGGTTTTAAATTTAAAATCAAAAGGAAGTGAATACTTGGTACCTAACTGGAAAATATTTCCCACCTCTGTTGCCTTTCCCTTTTTAAACTTTTTTGATCCACAATTAGGACACTTTTTTATTTTAGGTTTAATGTCTCGATTAATGGCTAAATTACATTTTTGACAAATATAAATTAAGTCTTCACCAAAGGGACAAACGGTTTGAAATTCATGAGAATAGCGAGAAAAAGTGCCCCCAGAAGCCAAGGTTAAATAGGTTTTTTCTTTAATGCCGCATCTTTTAAAAATTTTAAAATAAGCCTTTATTACCTTTTTATAAAATTGTTCTAAATTTTTTTGGTCAGGATGCATAGAATAAAGATCTTTCATTATAAATTCTTTGCCCCTTAAAAGTCCTCCTTTTACCCTCAGTTCATCTCTAAATTTATCCTGAATTTGAAAAACAGCCACCGGAAGGTCTTTCCAGGTAAAAACAAATTTTTTTGCCAAAGGAACCAACACCTCCTCATGGGTGGGACCCAAAACATATTCTTTTTTGTCCTTGCCTTTTAATTTGAAAAGAACATTGAAGCTCTGCCAACGACCGGTTTTTTGCCAATTTTCTTTGGGGTGCAAAACGGGCATTAATATCTCTTGGGCGCCGATGGCTCTCATTTCTTCTCTGATAATTTCTTCAATCTTTTTTAAAACCAAAAACCCTAAAGGTAAAAAGGTATAAACACCTCCCATTAGTTTATCAATAAAACCTCCCCTCAAAAGAAGTTGAGCGTTTAGGCTTTTTTCTTCTTGGGAAACCTCTTTAAGGGTTTTAGAAAAAAGTTTAGATTGTCTCATAGTTTAAAAAAACCTATTTATGTCTTTAATAACAACTACTATCATCAGTATAATCAACAAAACAAAAAAGAAGGCCGAAAGGTTTCTCTCAACTCTTTCAGAAACAGGTTTTTTTCTAATAGCTTCAATTCCTAAAAAAAGCAACTTTCCTCCATCAAAAACAGGAATAGGCAATAAATTAAAAATAGCCAAATGAAGAGAAACCAGAACTATCATTTGAATAAAATAAACTGTGCCCAGTTTAGTCATTTGAGAAAAAAGGGCGAAAATTCCTACTGGCCCTATTAATTGAGCCTGGGTAGGTAATCCCTTTATTGCTCTAAAAACTGCATAACCCAATCCCTGGATAATTCCTAATGTTAAATTAATGGTAGCCTTTATTCCTTGCCAAGGGGCTTGGTACCAAGGCCACTTTTTAATTCCTACTCTGGCTAGAGTGATTCCAATTGGACCTTCGTTTTCTGGGGGAGATAAACGGGGAACAATTTTTGTTTCAAAGGTTTCTTTTCCTCTTTTAATTTTCAAAACGATTTCCCGTCCTTTATAATTTTCAACAATTTTTTGAAATTCAAAAATTTTAAAGATAGGAACAGAAGAATTGTTAACTAAAACCTCTTCAATTGTGTCGCCCATTTTTAATCCTGTTTCTTCAGCCGGAGAACCGGGGGCTACACCTATAATTTGAACCCTAGGATTTAATACTCCTGATTCTTCATCTCCTACCATTACTGGCTGGCCTATAACCATTACTATGCTTAACAAAATAGCTGAAATTACCCAAAAAGATAAAACTCCACCCAATACAATCCAGACTCTTTTTTTAATAGGTTGAGCAGAAAAACTTCGGGGATCAGTTGTTCTTTTTTCTTCTCCTAGAATTTTCACAAAAGCCCCAAAAGGTAACACGTTTAGAGAATAAACGGTTTCCCCTATTTTTTTGGAAAGTAGACGAGGAGGATAACCAATACCAAACTCTTCCACCTTTACGCCAAATTTTTTAGCAAAAACAAAATGACCTAACTCATGAAGAATAATCAATCCAATTAAAGAAAAAAAGGCTAAAATTAGGTTTAAAAACATAAACTCTATTCTCTTATTTCTTTTTTCTTTTTTTCTCCCAAATCAATTATTTTTTGATTGTATTCATCGATCAATTTTTGGAGCTCTTCTTTTCCTCGGTATTTATCATCTTCTCTGATTTTCCCCTCCTTAAAACCTTCCTGGATTTCATCCCAAGCCTCTTCTCGCCATCTTCTAATGGTTTTTCTGGCCTCTTCTTGTTTTTGGGAAATCAATCTTACCAATTGCTGCCTAAATTCCTCAGTTAAAGGAGGAAGATTAAGGCGGATTATATTTTTATCCACCACCGGGGTAAGCCCCAAATCTGCTTTTTCTAGAGCCTTAACAATTCCCTCAATATAAGAAGGATCCCAGGGCTGAACCACAATTTGGCGGGGTTCTGGTAAGGAAATTAAGGCCAACTGCTTTAAGGGAAACTTTTGGCCAAAGCATTCTACTACAATGTTTTCTACTAAAGCCGGAGAAGCCCGGCCAGTTCTAATTTTCATTAGTTCTTTCTCCAAATAAGAAATAACCTTATCTAATTCAGGCCTGATTTTATTAATAATTTCTTTATAATCTATCTTTTCCTCCATATTGTTTTAATATAATTTATTTTCCAAAGATTGTCGAGAAATTAAATATCAAGCATCAAAACCTCCAAGGCTAAGCGAGGATTGATTTGGGTTTGAGAAATTAAAATTCTTGTGTTTTGAATTTTTTCTAAAAGATTTTTAAGGTGTTTAACTTCTTGAGGGTTATTCACCAAAGAAGAAAGCAATTTTTCTCTAAAAAAAGCAAGCCATAGATCTAAAATCTCTTTTGTTTTTTGAGATTGGTAAACCTTCTTGGCATATTGAAAACGCCAAGCTAAATCTTCTTTAATCAGTCTTTCAATTTCTCGCCAAATCCTCTCTCTTTCTTTTAGCTTTTCTGGTTGATTAATCAACTCTAAAGCCAAGCCTGGCTTACCTTGAGCGATTCGAACAATTTCTTCAATTTCTTTTTTGTTTTTTTTGAAGCTTGAAACAAGTTTTTCCATTTCTTCTCTTTTTAAAAGAGAAAATTTAATTTTTTGACAACGAGAAGAAATCGTAGGAAGTAAACTTTCTGGGAATTCAGTAACCAAAATCAAAACCGTTTTTCCTTTCGGCTCTTCTAGGGTTTTAAGAAAACAATTTTGAGCCTGGTAATTCATTAAATGGGCCTGATCAATAATTCCCACTTTTAGGGGAGCAACAATAGGACAAAGAGAGATTTTCCAAATTAGTTCTCTAATTTGTTCAATCTGGATTTCTCCTCCTTTGGGCTCTATAAAAACCAAATCGGGATGATTATCTCCTTTCCAGCCATTTTTGCCAAACAGCCATTTGGTAAAATGGAAAGCTAGTGTTTTCTTTCCAACCTTTTCTGGACCAGAAAACAAAAAAGCATGCGATAAATTATCTTTTTGGGCAGCATTTATCAAAAACTGCCAAATTTTTTGATGACCAAAGAGCATTTTATTTTTTACTCATTATGCTTTTTTTATAAACTTCTAGATTTTCTAACACCACCCCGGTTCCTTTAGCTACACACAAAAGAGGGTCTTCAGCGATGAAACAAGGAACACCAGTCATTTGGGAAATCAATGTTTCAATATTCCTCAAAAGAGCGCCACCGCCAGAAATAACTATTCCTTTATTCATAATATCTGCCGATAGTTCTGGTGGGGTTTCTCTTAAAACAAATTTAATCACCTGAACAATATCTTTTAAAATGTCAGAAATGGCCTCCGCTATTTCGTTTGAAGAAATTTTTATTGTTCGGGGAAGGCCAGAAATTAAATCTCTTCCTTTTATTTCAAAATATTCGATTTTCTTAAGGGGTAAAGCGGTTCCAATTTTTATTTTTACCTCCTCGGCTGTTTGATCGCCAATGGCTAAATTGTATTTTTTCTTTATGTATTCTGAAATAGCTAAATCAATTTTATCTCCTCCCACCCTGAGGGAATGAGAGGTTACCACCCCACCTAAAGAAATGACCGCCACCTCGGTGGTTCCTCCACCAATATCAACAATCAAATTTCCAGAACAAGAATTAATAGGAATTCCTGCTCCAATGGCTGCCAATACCGGTTCTTTTGCTAAATACACGGCCTTGGCTCCGGCTGTTAATCCTGCTTCAATCACCGCTCTCTTTTCAGTAGAAGTAATTCCCGCTGGCACCCCCACTAATAATTCTGGCTTTAAAAAAGAAAGTTTTTTCAAACTCTTTTTTATAAAATACCTTAACATTGCTTGGGTAACCCGATAATCAGCAATTACCCCATCTTTTAGGGGACGGTAAACCTTTATATTATCTGGGGTTCTTCCTAACATTTCTTTGGCTTCTTTTCCTACGGCCAGGATTTTATTTTCTGGAATATTTACTGCTACTACTGAGGGTTCATATAAAACCACCCCTTTTTTAGGCAAAAATACGACTGAGTAGCAGGTTCCTAAATCAATTCCTATTTTTTTATGGATCATAGATTTGTTAATTAATTAAGGATTAAGAAGTAATTCTTTTGATGTGAGCACCAAGATTTTTTAATCTTTCTTCTAGTTTTTCATAGCCCCGGTCAATCTGATAAACATTTTCAATAATGGTTTGACCCTTGGCTATTAAACCAGCGATTACTAAAGAGGCTCCAGCCCTAATATCCCAACTTTCAATTTTTTGGCCAAACAAAGGTGTCTTTCCAAAAACAAAGGCTCGGTGGGGATCAACAATCTCGATATCAGCTCCCATTTTTCTTAATTCTTGAATAAAATTTAAACGGTTTTCATATAAAGGATCGTGAATTTTGCTTTTGCCTTGGGCCTGAGTCAAAACAGGTACAATGGGAGGCAAAAGATCTGTGGGATAACCTGGGAAAGGAAGGGCTTGAATGTTGACAGCCCTTAGGTTTGGAGAATAATCTACAATTAAGGCATTATTTTCTCGCCTTAAATTCATTCCCAATTCTTCTAATTTATCTAAAAATAGATCAAGATGTTCAAATTTTATGTTTTTTATTTTCACTTTTCCAGGAGTAACAGCCCCTGCTAAAATTAAAGTCCCTGCCTCGTTAGGATCAGGAATAAGTTCGTGAAATGTGCCATTTAAGTTCTTTACCCCTTCAATTTCTAACCGATGGGTTCCTAATCCTTTAATTTTAGCCCCCATTTTTATTAACATTTCTCCTAAATCTTGAATCTGGGGTTCAGCGGCTGCGCCCTTAATTATTGTTTTTCCTCTAGCCAACACGGCTGCCAACATTAAATTCTCAGTAGCGGTTACGCTGAATTCTTTTAAAATAATTTCTTTTCCCGAAAGATCGTTTACCTTAATTTCATAAAAAAGACCATCTTCTTTAATTATTACTCCTAACTTTTTAAAAGCCTCCAGGTGGGTGGTAATCGGCCTTACCCCTATCCTGTCTCCTCCTGGCCGAGAAATCTTAAAGCGTTTAAATCTGTGCAAAAGGGCTCCAATAAGTAAAACCGATAATCTAATTTTAGAAATTCTCTCAAAATCTATTTTGGAAGGGTCCAATTGAGAATCTGCTCTTATTTTTAGAGTTCTTTCTCCTTCTTTTTCTATTTTTACTCCTAAACTTTTTAAAATCTCAATAAAATTTTTCACGTCTTCTACCCAAGGAATGTTGCCAATAACACACTCTTTATTCGTGAGTAAGGTGGCTGTTAAAATCGGGCCAGCCGAATTCTTGGCTCCCCTTACCTCAATCTCGCCTTCTAAACTTTTTCCTCCTTCAACAATAAATTTATCTGCCATAAATATTTCATTTAAATTATAAAAGAAACCTCAAAAAAAACAAGCCCCAGCAAACCCTTACAGAGGTCTGATCTCTGTTAGTTTCTTCTGTTAATTTATGGTCTAACCTTTGGTAGTTTCTTTTGGGTCTCTTTTCTCTTTCTTAATAATTCGACACCTGTCGTATTAGTAAGATAATAATAAAGAGAAAATAATGAGGGTTGGGTTTATTCGTTTTTTTTGAAAAATTTTTGCCAAAAAGAGTCTTTTTTTAAAAACAAAAAAGCATATTTGATTTTCTTTTGATAGTTTCCGTAACGATATTTAAGGAAATCTGATCTGATAGGACCCACTAAGGTCATGTAGATCTCAGCTAAAACAATCTTAAGATAAGTTTTAATCCAGCCCCGAGATTCAAATCTTCTTTGAGAAAAATAAATCTTTTCTGATTTTAAAATTCCAAAATTCCCCCATCTGGCTGCCCTTCTTACATAATCGGTATCTTCCCCAAACTTTATTAACTCGTCAAATCCTTGATTTTTTTGATGGAGTTTTCTTTTGATTAAAATTGCTCCAGTGGCATGAGGTAAAATTTTTTCCATCGCCAAAACAGGAAAATTGTAAAAGGTGTCATATAATAACTTTATGAAGAAAACATTTCCCTCTGGTTTTAAAAGAAAACTGGCTACATCTAGTTTTTTCTTGCTAAACTCTTCTAAAAATTTTTTTAAAGAATTTCTAGAAAAACTCACATCTGCATCCACAAACAACAAAAGTTCCCCTTTGGCTATTTTCGCTCCTTCATTTCTTCCTCTGGCTGGCAATCCCCCCGTCACAATCTTGCATTTAAAACTTTTGGCAATCTCTAAAGACCTATCTTTAGATCCGCCATCAGCAATAATTATTTCGTAATTTTTAAGACCCTGATTCTTGAGAGAATTTAAAAGAGGGGGTAAATAATTTTCTTCGTTTAAAACCGGGATAATAATAGAAAGTTTCATAGATTTTTTTGGGTTTTTTAGATAGGTTTTAAAAACTTACCATTTTTGAACCAGATAGTCAATTTAAGGGTTCCTCGGTTGTTTTGTTCTCGAAATACCATTTTAGGATTTCTTTGGCTACTGGAGTAATTACTTGAGAAAGCAAACCTGGTACATCTTCAATCATTAGGGTTAATACAATCTGAGGATCTTCATAGGGAGCGAAAACGGTAATCCAAATATTATAACAATTAGGGCATTGCTTTCTGCCCACTTGGGCCGTCCCGGTTTTGGCAGCTGCTGGAACAGGTAAATCATTTAGGGCGATGGCTGAAGCATGAGGAGCCCCTTCTCCAGTTACTGCCATTCTCATTCCTTCTCTTACAATTTTAAGATTTTCTGGGTCAATAAAATTTTCTCTAATTAATTTTGGGGGTATTTCTTTTATTACTTTTTTTTCTTTATCAATAATCTTCCAAACCAAATGAGGCTCAAATAGTTTTCCTCCATTAGCAATAGCAGAAAAAGCAGTAACTACCTGGAGAGGGGTAGCCAATACATAACCTTGGCCAATTGAAAGATTATAAGTATCTCCATCCCACCAATATTGCTCAGGAGTACCTGAAAATCTTTTCTTTTTCCACTCTGGATCTGGCACTAATCCCCTAGCCCATTCGGGAACGGGTAGATCAATGGGCAATAAATTCCCCCAACCAAAAAGTTCTAAATATTTTTTTATCCTTGTGGGACCCAAGCCTTCTTGATCTTTATAGCCTCCGCCAATTGTATAAAAATAAACATTACAAGAAACAGCAATCGCCTTTCTTAAATCTACCCAACCATGGACTTCCCAATCCTCAAATCGATAAATAATTTCTGGATTATACCGGTGAGGAATTTCAATAAAGCCAGGGTCATAAATTTTTTTATCAGGATCAATAATTTTCTCTTGTAGGGCAGCACTCGCCAAAAGGGGTTTTATGGTAGAACCTACCAAATACTGCCCGGCAACAACCCGATTTAAAAGAGGATCTAGGGGATCTTTTAAAATTTTTTGGAGGGTTTCAGTTTTGGCAAGTTGAAATAAATTATTATCAAATGATGGAAGAGAAACCATAGCCAGCACCCCTCCTGTTTTAGGATCCAAAGCCACCCCGGCTGCTTTTTCTAGGTGAAGGGCTTTAAGTTTTTTTTCTAATTCTTCTTTTATTTTCTTCTGAAGAGCACCATCTAACCACAATACCAAACTCTTTCCGGATTCTGGTAAAGAAACAATTTTTTCTTTTACCACCCTTCCCAAAGCATCTCTTTCTATCTGAATTCTTCCAGGTTTTGTTCTTAAAACTTTCTCATAAAATTTTTCTAAGCCATCTTTTCCTACATAATCAAAAGGGGTATAAAGGTCGGGTTCTTTTTCCAACTCTTTTTTAGAAATTTTGCCCATATATCCGATCAAATGAGAAAAAACCCTTCCCTCTTTGTATTCTCTTTTGAAATTTTTTTGAATTTCTAATCCAGGAAATTCTTCCTTTCTTGCTTCTAAAACAAGAAGGGTTTGGTGAGGAAGGTTTTCAAAAACCAAAACCCGGTCCTCTTTTGAGTTTTCTATTTCTCTTTTTAGATCTTCTATGTTTTTATTTAAGATAAAAGATAACTTCTCCAAAAATCTCTTTCTTTCTTTTTGGTTTGGAGGCAATTTCTTTTTATCTAAAATTAAATTAAAGATGGTCTCATTGAAAACTAGTTGGTTACCATATCTATCATAAATCACCCCCCTTTCTGCCTCGATTTTAGAAAAACTGTATTTGTTTTTCTCTGCCAAGGCTAAAATTTTTTGGTGTTCTAAAATCTGAAACTGAAAACTTCTAAAATACAAAATCAAGATCAAGAAAAAAAAGAAAAAGCAGAGCCCCCTCAATATGTTAAAAGAAAGGGGAATCTCCAACCTCTTTTCTGAAATACCCAACTCTTCTTCTTTCTTTTTTGCCAAAGAATCTAATAATATCTCGTGAGGCTCGATATCTTTTTGAGAATAATATTGAATCTTTCTTTTTTTAAAAAAGGGGGAAAGAAACATATCGTTTAACAAAAAATTTAACAAAAAAAGAAATCAAAAAGCAAAGAATTAACCAAAAACCAAAAAATTTTTCTGAAAATAAATCCAAAAAAAACCCTCCTATTAATGCTGAATAAATTCCAAGGGTTTCATTTTCTTTTTCAAAAAGATTAATCAAAACCAAAATTATCAAAACAAAAATAAAAGAAAAAGTGTTTAAAAATTTAAAATGGACAAAAAAACTGGTTTCCAAAAGAACCAAAAATCCAAAAATTATAAAAGCCAAAATTACCTTTTTCATTTTAATTTAAAAACTTAAAATAATAAAAACCTTTTTGTTTTTGGTAATATCAAAAGCAGGTTCAATTTTAGCTGTTTGGAAAGATTTCAAATCCGACTTTTTTACTTCAGTGATCTTACCTATTAAAAGCCCTTCAGGAAAAAGTCCCCCTAAAGCAGCGCTAATCACTAAATCACCATTTTCTATCAAGCTTTCTTTTGGAATTAAATCAAAAATCACTTTATAATTCCCCTCCCCCCTTACCAATCCATAAACTTCTTTTCCGGAAATTTTCCCATCAAAAGAGATTTTTGGATGAGAAATTAACTGAACCTTTGAGAAATCAGGATATACTGTTTTAATCAAACCTATTAAGATTTTTTCTTCTGTAATTACCGGCATCTTTTCCTTGAGGCCTGCTTTTTCCCCTTTGTCAATTAAAAATATATCTTGACCAACATCTTTTCCAATTACTTTTGCCATCTCCAATTCAAATTTTTCTTCCAAGCTTATCTTTAAGGCTTTTTTCAATTGCTCGTTTTCTTTTTTTAATTCTCTCAAGGTTAGGTTCTCTACCAACAATTGGTTGATTTTAGATTTTAAAACCTCGTTTTCCTTTCTCAAACTTTTTACTTCCCGTAAAAATTCAAAAAAGGAGGAAATTTTTTCTCCTGTTTGCCAAAAAAATTCTTGAAACGGTTTAAAACAAGAGTAAAAAAAATTTTTAACAGGTTTGTTTAGGGGGGTAAAATTAAAAACCCCAATAATCAAAATGATCGTTAAAAAAGAGATCAGTATTGTCTTATTTTGAAGCATTATTTTATCTTATATTGGGAAAATTATTTTGACAACCTTAAATAAAAAAGAGGTGCTTGAGTGGCGGCTACCTACTTTCCTCCGACTTTCATCGGAGTATCATCGGCCTTGGGCTATTTCACTTCTGTGTTCGGTATGGGAACAGGTGGAACAAGCCCAGTATAGCCGCCACTAAAACACCTCTTTCAAAAATACGGTTACTAATTGCTAGCCAAGAGGTCTGATCGTCCGATTAGGACTGCTCGGCTCAACCCCTTACAGGGCTTACACCTGCAGCCTATCAACCTCGTCATCTCCGAGGGGACTAAGAGCCCTAATCTTGGGGTGGGCTTCGAGCTTAGATGCTTTCAGCTCTTATCCCTTCCCGACATAGCTACCCAGCTGTGCCCTTGGCAGGACAACTGGTAGACCAGAGGTCGGTTCATCCCGGTCCTCTCGTACTAGGGACGACTCCCCTCAAGGCTCGGCGCCTGCGGTAGATAGGGACCAACCTGTCTCGCGACGGTCTGAACCCAGCTCACGTACCACTTTAATGGGCGAACAGCCCAACCCTTGGGAGCTTCTCCACCCCCAGGATGTGGTGAGCCGACATCGAGGTGCCGAACAGGGCCGTTGATGTGGACTCGCGGGCCCTACCAGCCTGTTATCCCCGGGGTAACTTTTGTCTGATGATCTCTGGCGGTTCTACCAACCACCATCGGTTCACTAAGTCCGGGTTTCCCCTCTGCGCGCAATATCCTGCTTGCAGTCAGGCCGGCTTATCCCTTTGTAGGACCACCGAGGATTTCCATCCCTGGTTAGCCGACCTTTGAACGCCTCCATTACCTTTTAGGAGGCAAGTGCCCCACTTAAACTGCCCAGATCGCACTGTCTCCCTGAAAAGGGATTAGAATTACGAACCTGAAAGGTGGGTGTCTCATTGGCGGCTCCACCCCGACCGGAATCGGGGCTTCATAGCCTCCCCACTACGCTTCGCATTCAGACTCGTAATTCAATACGATCCTGCAGTGAAGCTCCCGGGGTCTTTCCGTCTAGCCGCAGGTAAAGGGCATCTTCACCCTTATTGCATTTTCACCGGGCAGCTCCTGGAGACAGTCCCCCAGTCGTGAAGCCTTTCATGCGGGCCAGAACTTACCTGGCAAGGGATTACGCTACCTTTGGACGGTCAGAGTTACCGCCGACGTTCACCCGTGGCTTAGAGCGATCAGCGCATTCCCAAACGGAAACGCACCGCCGCTTTTAACGCACGGGCACTGGTCAGGCCTCAGCCCCTATACATCCTCTTACGAGTTGAGCAGGGACCTG
>CAZJJV010000002.1:0-36138 GCA_964546415.1 uncultured Candidatus Saccharibacteria bacterium | reverse complement strand
ATAATATGGGCATTACAAAGACTGCCAAAAAAATATTAACCAAGAAAGAGCCTGAGAAGAGGTTGCTTTTGCCTTTGAAAAAGACTGGGGGAAGAAATGTTTCTGGGAGAATTACTGTTCGGCATCGAGGCGGAGGAGCCAAAAGAATGTATCGAATTGTTGATTTTGGCCAGGAAAAATTAGGAGTGAGAGGAAAAATAATTGCTTTAGAATACGATCCTAATAGAACCGCTTTTATTGCTTTGGTTGAGTATCAAGACGGGGAGAAAAGATATATATTGGCGGCTGATGGAATGAAGGTAGGCGATGAGATAATCTGTGGCGAAAAAACAGAGGTCAAATTAGGAAGCAGAATGAAATTAAAGCATATCCCGATTGGCACCGAGGTTTATAATATCGAATTAGAACCTGGCCGAGGAGGGAGATTGGTTAGATCGGCTGGAACCTCTGCTAAGGTTGTCGCCCAGGAAGGGAAATATACTCTTTTGGAAATGCCCTCCAAAGAGATTAGGAAAATTTTAAGTGAATGCTTTGCTTCAATTGGACACGTTTCACATCCAGAACATCGGTTTGAGGAAATAGGAAAAGCCGGTAAAAAGAGATTAAGGGGTTGGAGACCGACAGTGAGGGGATCGGCAATGAATCCTTGTGATCATCCTCACGGTGGAGGAGAAGGAAGAGCACCAATTGGTTTAAAGCATCCTAAAACCCCTTGGGGAAAGCCCGCCTTAGGAGTAAAAACCCGAAAGAAAAAGTGGACAGATAAACTTATTATTAAAAAAAGAAAATAAAAATATGCCAAGAAGTTTAAAAAAAGGTCCATACATTGACGAAAAATTATTGAAAAAATTAGAAAAGGCCAAGCCTGGGGAGATGATTAAAACCTGGGCCAGAGATTGCACCATCACCCCCGAAATGATTGGTTATACCTTTGGGGTTTATAATGGAAAAGAATTTATTCCTGTAAAAGTCACCGAGGAGATGGTGGGCCACAAATTAGGAGAATTTTCGCCTACCACTAAATTTGTCAGACACGGGGGAAAGATGCAAAGAGAATTAGAAAAGAAAGAAGCGGTCAAAGAGGCACAAAAAATGAAGATGGAACAATAAAAATGAATTTGAATTATGTTAGGAGAGGCCAAACTTCATTATTTAAGAATTTCTCCCCGAAAGGTAAGACTGGTAGCAGATTTAATTAGGAGAAAGCCGGTTTTAGAGGCTAAAAATATTTTGTCTTTTACTAATAAGAGATCGGCTCCGATTTTGCTTAAACTTTTAAATCAGGCTATTGCTAACACCAAAAACCAATACGAAATTAAAGAAGAAGAACTTTATATTTCAAAGATTACCGTAGATGAGGGTCCTAGATATAAGAGATGGCGTCCGGTTTCAAGGGGAATGGCTCATCCTATTCAAAAGAAGACCTCTCATATTCATATTGTTTTGGATACCTTAACGAAAAAGAAACCAAAAAGGGTTTTAGAGACAAAGCCTAAAGAGAAAGTAAGCCAGGCAGAATTAAAGGAGTTGGCAAAAGAAAGGGTTAAAAAGCCAGAAGTTCAAAAAGAAAAAGAGGTTCAAAAAGAAAAAAAAGAAACTGAAAAACCGCCGGTCTTTTTAACCAAAGATCAAAGAGCCCCTTCCTTTAAACAAAAAATTCAAAAAGGTTTGAAAAAAATGTTTAGAAGAAAGGCATTTTAATTTTTTAAAAAATTATGGCCCATAAAACCCATCCAAAGGTATTAAGATTGAAAAAATTAGAAGACTGGGATAGTCGTTGGTTGAGCAAAAAAAAGCTTCCTCAATATCTAAAAGAAGATTTTAAAATCCGGGAATTTATAAAAAAGAAACTGGGAAGCGTAGGAATAGAGAAAATTGAAATTGAGAGGTTTCCCGGAAAGATCAATGTGATTATTTCTACTGCTCGGCCCGGTTTAATCATTGGTCGAGGGGGAGCAGGGGTGGAACTTTTGAAGAAAGAGTTAGAAAAGGTAATTTCTCCCAAGAAAGAGAAAAGAGAAATAAAAATTGAAATAAAAGAGATAAAAGATCCCTGGACCTCTGCTATTTTGGTAGCCCAATGGATAGCTGGTCAACTAGAGAAAAGGGTTCCTTATCGGAGGGTGTTAAAGAGGGCTTTAAGCAAAATTATGTCTCATAAAGAATTTGAAGGTGCTAGGGTTCAGGTGTCAGGCAGATTAGACGGAGTAGAGATTGCCAGAACCGAATGGCTTCAACAGGGAAAATTACCTCGCCAGACATTAAGAAGTGATATTGATTATGGATTTAGTGAGGCCTATTGTACATATGGAGCCATAGGGGTAAAGGTTTGGATTTATAAAGGAGAAAAATTTGATTAATTTAAAAAATGACTTTGTTAATTCCAAAAAAAGTAAAACATAGAAAATGGCGAAAGGGTCGATCTAAGGGGGTGGAGAGTCGAGGGACTGAACTGGTTTTCGGTAGTTATGGTTTAAAATCAATGGGAACAAAATGGATCAGTTCTAGACAAATAGAGGCAGCCCGGCGAGCAATTTTAAGATATTTAAAAAAGGGAGGGAAGCTGTGGATTAGAATTTTTCCTCAAAAACCAGTAACCAGGAAAGGAAACGAGGTTCCAATGGGGGGAGGAAAGGGTTCAGTAGAGTTTTATGTTTTTCCGGTAAAACCGGGAAGAATTATTTTTGAGCTAGAGGGAGTAAAAGAAGAAATGGCTAAAGAGGCTTTTAAGAAGGCAGCTGCTAAATTACCTATAAAAACCAAATTTGTAAAAAGGTCATAAAATATGAAGACAAAAGAGTTGCGTCAAAAATCAGAGAAAGAACTTCAGAAATTATTGCAAGAATTGAGAGAGAGGTTAAGAAAATTGAGATTTGATTTGGTTTCGGGTAAAGTGAAAAATGTGAGAGAGATCCGGCAAACCCGAAAAGATATTGCCAGAATTTTAACTATTTTAAATGAAAGAAAAAAATAAAATGCCCAAAAAAAGATTAAAAGGGGTGGTGGTCTCAGATAAAATGCAAAAAACAGTGGTAGTAGAGGTAGAGCGGATAAAAACCCACCCTAAATACAAAAGAAGATATAAGGTTCACAAAAGATATAAAGCCCACGATGAAAAAGAAGAATGCAAGGTGGGGGATGGGGTTATTATTGAAGAATGCCGCCCATTAAGTAAAGAGAAGAGATGGAGGGTAATCAAAAAATTATAATTTAATTTTGCTTTTTAATTATTATGATTCAGCCTAGGACAATGTTAAAAGTAGCAGATAATACTGGAGCAAAATTGGTCCAGTGTATTGGGGTATTAGGAGGCAGTAAGAGAAGATATGCTCAATTGGGAGATATTATAGTGGTTGCTGTTAAAGAAGCCGAGCCACGGCGAATGGTAAAAAAACATGATGTTTTGCGGGCAGTCGTGGTTCGTCAAAAAAGAAATTATAGAAGAAGGGATGGTACCTATATTCGCTTTGATGAAAATGCTTGTGTAATATTAGAAGGAAAGACTAAAGAGCCTAAGGGAGGGAGAATTATTGGGCCTGTTCCCCGAGAGCTTAAGGAAAAAGGTTTTGAAAAAATTATTACTTTAGCTAAGGATGTGGTTTAATCTTATGAAGATTAAAAAAGGTGATACAGTTTTAATAATTGCCGGAAAAGATAGGGGAAGAAAAGGAAAGGTTTTGAAGGTGTTTCCGAAAGAAAATAAAATTTTGGTAGAGGGAGTTAATTTAAAGAAAAAACACCAAAGGCCTCGGAGGAGTGGGGAAAAGGGTCAAATTGTTATATTGCCTGCTCCCCTTGATGCCTCAAATGCTAAATTAATTTGTCCCAAATGTGGCAAGGCTACCAGGGTGGGTTATCGGTTTGGAGAAGACAAAAAGAAATACCGGGTTTGTAAAAAATGTCAGCAAGAAATATAATAAATTTCTAAAGATTATATGAATTTTTTGAAAGAAAAATACGAAAAAGAGGTAATTTCAGCAATGATGGAAAGGTTTGGCTACAAAAACAAAATGGCTGTTCCTAAAATTGAAAAGGTAGTAGTCAACACCGGTTTTGGTCGCTTGGTTGGGGGAAGGACCTCAGAAGAACAGAAAAAAATCCAACAAGCCATCTTGGAAGATCTTGCTTTGATTTGTGGCCAAAAACCGATTTTGACTAAGGCTAAAAAATCTATTTCTGGATTTAAGTTAAGAAAAGGAACCCCGGTGGGAGCAATGGTGACCCTAAGAAAGCAAAGAATGTGGGATTTTTTGGCAAGACTTATCCATATTGCCTTACCTCGTTCTCGTGATTTCCGAGGGATAAAAGAGCAGGCAGTAGATGAGAGAGGCAATTTAACCATTGGTATTAAAGAACATATTTGCTTTCCAGAAATTTCGCCAGAAAAGGTCAAAAACATTTTTGGTTTAGAGGTCACTGTGGTGACCAGCGCCAAAACTCGCCAAGAGGCATTAGAGTTTTTTAGATTATTGGGATTCCCCATTAAAAAAGAATAAAATGGCTACTGCAGCTCAAATTGCCAAATCAAAAAAGAAACCAAAATACAAAACCCGAATTGTCAGGCGTTGTTTTCGCTGTGGTCGAAGGCGAGGCTATATGAGAAAATTTGGTTTGTGCCGGATATGTTTTAGAGAAATGGCTAGCCAGGGTTTAATCCCAGGAGTGAAAAAATCTTCCTGGTAGAGTTTATTTAATTAAAAATAAAAAACTTATGAGTGTTACCGATCCCGTTGCCGATATGTTAACAATGATAAGAAATGCCTTAGCGGTGAAGTCTTCTAAGGTGCTTGTTCCTTTTTCTCAATTAAAATATGGGATTGCTAAAATTTTGGAAAAAGAGGGGTTTGTAGAAAAAGTTGAGAAAAGAGGAAGGGGTTCCAAAAGGAATATTGAAATTGTTTTAAAATACGCAAAAGATGGTACCCCCGCCATTTCAGGGCTGAAGAGAATTTCTAAACCAGGTCAAAGGATTTATCTTCCTTATAAAAAAATTAAAAGAGTAAAAGGGGGTTACGGGATAGCTATTATTTCTACCTCCAAAGGTTTATTAACTGATAAAGAGGCCCGTCGCCAAAAAACAGGGGGCGAGGTCTTATGTGAAATTTGGTAATTATGTCTCGGGTAGGTAAACAACCAATTGAAATACCTTCGGGAGCGGAAGTGATTATTAACGATAATGAGGTAAAAATAAAGGGGCCTAAGGGAACATTGGAAAGAAAGATTAGGCCCGAAATTAGGATTGAGATAAAAGAAAACAAAATCTTTGTTTTTCCAAAAACAAAGACAAAAAAAACAAGGGCGTTTTGGGGATTGACCCGGGCTTTGTTGGCTAATATGGTTAAAGGGGTTACTGAGGGTTTTGAAAAAAAATTGGAAATTGAGGGGTTGGGATATAGGGCGCAATTAAAAGGAAATGATTTGGAATTATTTGTAGGCTTTACTCAGCCGGTAATAGTTAAGGCTCCAGAAGGAATAAGTTTTAAAGTAGAGAAAAACATTATCACGGTCTCTGGAATAGACAAAGAAAAGGTGGGTCAGGTGGCAGCCAACATTAGAAAGGTAAGACCACCTGAGCCCTATAAAGGAAAGGGCATTAGATATTTAGGAGAACAAATAAGAAGAAAGGCAGGTAAAAAAGCAGTTACTGCCGCCACTGAATAAAATCTATGAAACCAAAAGAAAAAAAAGAAAAGAGATATAGAAGACATAAAAGGGTAAGATCTAGGATTTTTGGCACCACTGAAAGGCCTCGCCTTTGTGTTTTTCGTTCAAATAAACATATCTATGCTCAACTTATTGATGATAAAAAAGGTCATACCTTAATTTCAGCTAGTGATTTAGAGTTAAAAAATGTTGGGAACTTAAAAAAGAAAGAAAAGGCGTTTGAGGTGGGAAAGCTCGTTGCTGAAAAAGCCAAAAAGAAAAACATTAAAAAAATAGTATTTGATCGGGGAGGTTACAAATATCATGGAAAGGTAAAGGCTTTAGCAGAAGGAGCCAGGGAAGGGGGGCTGATATTTTAAAAGGCAAAATGCAAAAGGCAAAATGTAAAAGGCAAAAGGCAAAATGTAAAAGGAAAAATTAAAAATTAAGAATAAAAATGGCAGAAGAAACAGAAAAACAAAAAAATGAAACAAAAGAGGCAGAGGCTCAAAAAGAGGAAGAGTTTGAGTCAAAACTTCTGGATTTAAATCGGGTTTCTCACACAAGGGCGGGAGGAAAAAAATTAAGATTTAGGGCTTTGGTGATAGTGGGTAATAGAGCAGGAAAGGTAGGCGTAGGGGTAGCTTCTGGTTTAGATGTTGCCCAGGCCATCGAAAAAGCCACTTATCAAGCCAAAAAGAATGTAATTGAAATCCCTATTGTTGATGGCACCATTCCTCATGAGGTAGAAGCAAAATTTGGAGCAGCCCGGGTTTTATTGAAGCCCCAGAGAAAAGGAAGGGGTTTGGTGGCAGGAGGAACAGTAAGAGTGATTTGCCAACTGGCCGGAATTAGAGATATTTCTTCTAAGGTGTTGGGGGCGACCGGAAATAAAATTAATAATGCCAGGGCCACTGTTAAGGCTCTTCGGGCCCTGAAAATTCGAGCCCCCAGATCTTAAAAAACATGAATTAAATTAATACTTAATATGCAATTGCACCAAATAAGACCAATCCATAAAAGAAAAAAAGAAAAAAGAGTTGGAAGAGGAGGAAAGAGAGGTACTTATTCTGGCAGAGGAATTAAGGGCCAAAGGGCGAGGGCTGGTAGAAAATTAAAACCCATTATCAGGGATTTGCTGAAAAGATATCCCAAATTGAGGGGATATAAATTTGGGATTAGAGGAGATAAAAATTTAGCCATTGTAAACTTGGCTTCTTTGGAAAAAATTTTTTCTGATGGAGAAAAGGTAAGCCCCCAAACATTGATAGAGAAAAAGATTATTCGTAAAATAAAGGGGAGGATTCCTTTGGTAAAGATTTTAGGGAGGGGAGAGATTGCTAAAAAATTAATTTTTGAGAATTGTTTGTTTTCAAAAAAAGCGAGAGAAAAGATTAAAAAAGCGGGAGGAAATATTAAAGATTAATTAGAAATATGTGGTTTGATAAGGTTGTTCAAATTTTCAAAATAAAAGATTTAAGGAAAAAGATTTTATTTGTTTTGGCAATGTTTGTTGTTTTTCGGATAATGGCTAATATCCCAGTGCCAGGCATTGATGTTCAGAACTTAAAAAATTTCTTCAATCAATTTCAAATGTTCGGTCTTTTAAATGTGTTTACCGGTGGGGCTTTAGACAATCTTTCTATTGCGATGTTGGGTTTGGGCCCTTATATTACCGCTATTATCATTTTTCAGCTTTTAACAATGATTTTCCCTTCTTTGGAGAGGCTTTATAAAGAGGAAGGAGAGGTGGGTCGGCAAAAATTTAATCAATATTGTCGGATTGCCACCGTTCCCTTGGCTGCTATTCAGGCCTATGGAATGCTGACCTTGCTTTCCCGCCAGAATGTGATTACCAATCTTTCCCCTGGCTTGCTTTTTACCTCTATTTTGACTATTGTGGCTGGGGCTATTTTTTTAATGTGGCTAGGAGAGTTGATTACTGAAAAAGGAATTGGAAATGGAATTTCTCTTTTGATTTTTGCTGGTATTGTGGCCGATTTCCCAAACAATCTTCGACAACTTTTGGTTACCTGGGATCCAGCCAAGGTTCCTTCTTATTTGTTGTTTTTTGGATTATCTTTGGTAATTGTGGCTGGGGTGGTTTTAATAACTGAAGCCAGAAGAAACATTCCTGTCTCTTATGCTAAAAGGGTGAGGGGGATAAGAATGTATGGGGGTGTTTCTACTTATTTGCCTTTAAATGTTAATCCGGCTGGTGTTATTCCTATTATTTTTGCTTTGTCTATTTTACTTTTTCCTTCAATGGTTGCCAATTTTTTAGGAGGGGCAAAGGGAATAGTTGGGAGTTTGGCCCAAGGAATGAAAAGCTTTTTTGAAAATCCCTGGGTCCACGGGATTTTGTATTTTGTTTTGGTGGTTCTTTTTACCTATTTTTATACTGCGGTTACCTTTGATCCCAAATCGGTGGCTCGCAATCTCCAAAAGATGGGAGGATTTGTTCCAGGTATTAGGCCAGGTGAATCCACTGCTCATTTTATAAATTATATTCTTAATCGGGTCTTATTAATAGGGGCCTTATTTTTGGGCACTATTGCCGTAATGCCCTCTATTGTGGGAGGGGTGACCGGTGTTCATGTTTTCCGATTCATGATTGGTGGAACATCTTTGTTAATTGTTGTTTCAGTAGTTTTGGAAACCATTAATCAAATTAACGCCCAATTAGAAATGCGCCAGTATGAAACAATCTAAAAAAAACAAAACACGAGACTTAAAAGTAATTATCTTATTGGGTTCGCCGGGGGCCGGTAAGGGAACACAAGGCATTCTTTTGTCAGATAAATTTAATTTTTATTATTTTGAGACCAGCAAAATTTTGGAGGAGGGTTTTAAGAAAGCCAAAAGAGAAGATTTTATTAAAATAAAAGGAAAAAAATATTATTTCTTAAAAGAAAAAAAGCTTTGGGAGAAGGGCCTCTTGTGTGATCCTCCTTTTGTCACTTTTTTGGTAAAAAAGAAAATCAGAGAATTATTCAAGCAAGGAAAGGGGTTGGTGTTGTCTGGTTCTCCCCGAACCCTATATGAGGGAAAAGAGATTGTCCCTCTCTTGAAAAAACTTTATGGGCCAGAAAACATTTTTACCATTTTATTAGAAATCCCTCCCAAAGTAACCTTAGAAAGAAATAAAAAGAGGAGAATTTGTCAGTTGATGCGTCACCCTATTTTGTCTACCAAAAAAGAATTTTTAAACTTAAAATATTGTCCCTTAGATGGTTCAAAACTTATTAAAAGAAAGGGTTTAGATAATCCAGAAATCATAAGGGTAAGAATAAAAGAGTATAAAGAAAGGACCTATCCCTTAATTGATTATTTAAAGAAAGAAGGACTAAAGATAATAAAAATTGATGGCACTCCTTCACCGGCTGTTGTTTTTAATAAAATTCTAAAACATTTGAAGGATCTCTAGGTTTTTATGACAATCTCTATTAAAACACCAGGAGAAATTTCTCTAATGAGAGAAGGGGGTAGGATTTTGGCAAAAATTATGAAAGAACTTGAAAAAGAGGTAAGACCTGGGATTACCACTAAAGAATTAGAAATTAAGGCAGAAAAATTGATTTTAAAGCATGGAGCCACCCCTTCTTTTAAGGGTTATCAAAACTATCCAGCCACCCTTTGTACCTCCATTAATGAAGAAATTGTTCATGTTGTTCCTTCAGAGAGAATTTTAAAAGAAGGCGATATTATCTCTTTAGATTTGGGAATTTTTTATAAAGGGTTTCATACTGATATGGCTTTGACCCTGCCAGTGGGCGAAGTAGATCCTGAGGCAAGGCGGTTAATTAGGGTAACCAAAAAGGCCCTGAAAAGAGGGATTAAAAAATCCAGACCAGGCAACACTTTTGGTGATATAGGTAACACCATTCAAAGATATGTAGAGAGTCAGGGCTTTAATGTAATTAGGGATTTGGCAGGTCACGGGATAGGAAAGGAATTACATGAGGAACCCCAGATTTTAAATTACGGAAAGCGAAAAAAAGGACCCAAAATTAAAGAAGGAATGGTTTTTTGTATAGAACCAATGGTTTCAATGGGGGACTGGAGGATAAAAAAAACCAGAGATGGTTTTGGCTATCAAACAGCAGACAATTCTCTTTCTTGCCATTTTGAACACACTATTGCTGTTACCAAGGAGGGTCCTGAAATTCTAACCCAAACTTAGCCCCAGGGGTCTGACCTCTGTAGAGCTCTTGACAAGTTGATAAATTTAAAGTAAAATAAAAACAGCCTTTAAAATTTAATAAGGAGGGGTGAGATGGTAATAACGAAAATAACAGAAGTAAAGGTGGAAGACTCAGGTTATATTTTGAAGTTCCAAGCTGTGCCCGGGAAAAAAGAAGGCAAAATAAGACCCAAACTAATAATGGTTCAAGATACAAAAAGGGGTTATAGTGATTCAAGCGGCATTGTTCCTAGGCCGGTCTTAAGGAGGGGTTATCGCTTAGCAGCGATCGTCTTCAATAAGCTACACATCTGAAGGGGGAAAGAAATGAATAAAAAAACTAAAAAGATTTTGGGAGCGATATTGATGGTAGGAGGGATTGTTTTTTGTGCCTCAGAAGCAGAGACTTTTTCTGCGGCATTGTGGAGTGGATGGTTAGGATTGCTTTTATTTACTTGCGGCCTGTACCTTCTCACAAGGGGCTCTTAAGAAAGAGCCCTATTTTTTTTAATAAAAACAAAACAAGCTAACAGAGGTCTGACCTCTGTAAAACTGACAGAGGTTCAACCTCTGTAAGGGCTGGAGAGGGTTTTATTTTTCTTTTTTCTGTAGTAAAATAAAACAATATGAGGCTTTCTGTTATTATTCCAGCCTTTAATGAGGAAAAGAGATTGCCCCATACCTTAAGGGAGATTGATAGGTATTTGAGAAAACAAGACTTTGATTCAGAGATTATTGTGGTTTCGGATGGTTCAACTGATAGAACCTGTGAGGTTGTAGAAGAAATGAAAAAAGAAATTAAAAACCTCAAACTCATCTGTGAGAAAAAAAATAAGGGAAAGGGGTATGGGGTAAGAATTGGAATGCTGGAAGCAACAGGTGATTTTCGGCTTTTTACTGATGCTGATAATTCTACCTCTATTGACCAAATAGAAAAGATGTGGCCAGAATTTGAAAAGGGCGTAGATGTGGTAATAGGTTCAAGAGATGTGAAGGGGGCCGTATTGGATCCGCCCCAACCCCCTTTTAGAAGGTTTGTTGGCGATTGTTTTAGATTGGTGAGAAAAATAATTGTGGGACTTTGGGAAATTGAAGATACCCAATGTGGTTTTAAGTGTTTTAAAAAAGAAGTGGCAGAGGCAGTGTTTCCAAAATGTAAAATTGATCGTTTTGCCTTTGATCCTGAAATTTTAATTTTAGCCAAAAAGATGGGCTATAAAATAAAAGAGATTCCGGTTTATTGGAAAAATGATCCCAACAGCAAGGTAAAATTTAAATCAATGATTAAAATGGCTATAGATTTACTTAAGATAAAATGGAATCTTATAACAAAAAAATATGAGTAAAGAACCAAAATTCACCTTTCCTTCTGAATTAAGATATGATTTGGTTTCTAGAGATTGGGTAGTGATTGCCACTGGACGGGCCAAAAGGCCCGAAGCATTTAAAAAAGAAAAGAGGATAAAACCAAGGGTTCCCAAAAAGAAATGTCCTTTTTGTAATATAAAAGAAAGGCCTCTTTTAATATATGTTAAAGGAAAAAAAATTCAAAAAGAGACAA
Organism: uncultured Candidatus Saccharibacteria bacterium; assembly: GCA_964546415.1. Taxonomy (GTDB): domain Bacteria; phylum Patescibacteriota; class Minisyncoccia; order Minisyncoccales; family CAZJJV01; genus CAZJJV01. Next base: position 24,751 of record CAZJJV010000002.1, on the reverse strand, counting down.
TTCCCCCAACTTGGACGACGGTAGTTATTCCCAACAAATATCCAGCCTTTTTACCGGCTGAATTTTTAGAGAAAAGAAAAGAGGGAAAATTTTACGAAACAATGAATGCAGCCGGGTATTGCGAGTTGGTGGTTACCCGGGACCACCAAAAACATTTTCCTCATTTTACTACAAGTCAAATAAAAGAGGTTTTTGATGCTTATCAACAAAGATATTTGGCTTTAAAAAACCTTCCTCATGTTTCTTATATTTCTATATTTCACAATCATGGAGTAGAGGCTGGGGCTTCCCAGCCCCACCCCCATTCCCAAATTATTACCACCCCCTTAATTGATATTGATCTTCAAAAAGCCCTGCGTAATGCTAAGAGTTATTTTAAAAAAACAAAAAAATGTATTTATTGTGAAATGAACAAATGGGAAAAAAGGGTGAAAAAAAGAATAGTTTTTGAAAACAAAAATTTTTTGGTTTTGTGTCCTTTTGCCTCAAAGGTCGCCTTTGAGATGATCGTTTCTCCCAAAAAACACTCTAGTAATTTTGAAAAAATTTCCGAAAAAGAAAAATGGCAACTATCTGAGGCCTTTGGGGTGGCAATGAAAAAATTGGATAAAGCCTTAAATGACCCCCCTTATAACTTTTATTTACATACTGCTCCTTGTGGAAGAAAAAAATATCCTTATTACCACTGGCATTTTACTATTTTACCCAAAACCCAGGTTTTGGCTGGTTTTGAGATTGGCACAAGAATGGAAATTTCTACTATTCAACCAGAAAAAGCAGCTGAATATTTAAGAAAGCAAAAAGTATGAAGTTAATTGTTGGAAACTGGAAAATGAACCCTCCTAATTTGGCCCAAGCCAAAAGACTTTTTTCTTTGGTGGCCAAGGGAGCAAAAAACCTCAAAGGGGTAAGAGTGGTAATTTGCCCTCCATTTCTTTATTTGCCTTACTTTTCATCAAAAAACCATCTTTTTTTGGGAGCCCAAAATTGTTTTTGGGAAAAGACAGGAGCCTTTACTGGTGAAATTTCACCCCTAATGTTAAAAAGCCTGAAAGTAAAATATGTCATTTTAGGTCATTCAGAAAGAAGAAGAATTTTTAGTGAAACAGATGTGATGGTAGCCAAAAAAATCAAAACCGCTTTAGACCTGAAATTAAATCCTATTCTTTGTATTGGAGAAGATTTAAAAGAAAGAAAAACTAAAAAAACAAGAATTGTTTTAAAAAAACAACTAAAAGGGAGTTTATCTGGATTAAAAAAAGAAAAATTAAGTCAGGTTATTTTGGCTTATGAGCCTGTTTGGGCAATAGGTAGTGGTTATCCTTGTGACGCTAAAGAAGCAAAAGATACCCTCATTTTTTTAAGGAAATTTTTTAAAAATAAAATTTTGTATGGAGGAAGCGTTAATTCCCAAAATGCCAGATTTTATTTGGAGGCAGGATTTGACGGTCTTTTAATAGGAGGGGCTTCCCTAAAGGCCCAAGAATTTATTAAAATAATAAAAATTGCTTCTCTGAAACAATAAAAAGTTGATTTTCTTTTTAGGTTTTGTTAATTAAAAGAATATGTCTTATTTTAAGACAAAAAAAGAAAACCTGATAGATGGTGGTTATTTTTACAACCCCACTGTAGGAAAATTAAAACTCGATGAACTAGTGGGGGAAATTTTAAGTTACTTTTCTCAAAAACCAGAAAAATTTTACGATGTGATTGTGGGATGTGATTCTTCTTCTGGGGAGGAACCCAATTTTCCGGTAGCAGTAGTGGTGTTAAGGAAAGGAGAAGGGGGAAGGTTTTTTCTAAAAAAGATTCACTATCACGATCGGAAATTTTATAATTGGAAAAGCAGGGTTTTAGAAGAGGTTTTGCTTTCTTGCGAATTAGCCTTAATTTTAAAAGAAAAACTAAAAAAGAAAATTGAAGAGTCAGGAATTAACTTTAATTATCAATTTCGTTACATCCATGCAGATATTGGAGAAGGGGGAATTACCAAAGACATGATTAGAGAAGTGATCGGATTAATTAGGGGCAATGGGTTTGAGCCAAAAATAAAACCAGAGGCCTATGTTGCTTCAGTGGTAGCAGACAGATTCTCTTAATAAAAATGGGCTCAAAAGAATTAAGGGAAAACTTTCTAAAATTTTTTGAAAAAAAGGATCACAAAATCGTTCCTTCTGCTTCTTTGATTCCTTCTGACCCTACTGTTTTATTTACTACCGCTGGCATGCAGCAATTTAAAAAATATTACTTGGAAGAAGAATCTCCTTATGGGAAAAATGTTGCCTCTTGTCAAAAATGTTTTAGGACCTCTGATATTGAGGAGGTGGGAGACGAGAGTCATTTAACCTTTTTTGAGATGTTGGGAAATTTTAGTTTTGGGGGTTATGGAAAAAAAGAGGCTATTCATTTGGCTAAAGAATTTTTAGAAAGTATAGGAGTAAAAATAGATTATGTTACTGTGTTTGAGGGAGATCAAGAAATTCCTAAAGATGAAGAATCGATCCAAATTTGGGGAAAGTTGGGTTTTTCTGTTGAAAGAGGTAATTTAAAATTTGGCAAAAGAGAAGAAAACTTTTGGGGCCCGACAGGTAAAGAAGGACCCTGCGGTCCCACTACTGAGATTTATTGCCAGAATTTAGAAGTTTGGAATATTGTGTTTAATCAGTTTTACTGTCACCAAGACAAGACCTTAACTCCCTTGGCTAAATTTGGGGTAGATACCGGAATGGGGCTAGAAAGGTTAGCTAAGATTTCCCAAAATACTCCTACTATTTTTGAGACAGATCTTTTTCTGCCAATAATGGAGGAGCTTAAAAAAATGAATAGAAAAGAAAAGAATGAAAGAGCAGAGAGAATTATTGCTGATCATCTAAGAGGGGCCGTCTTTTTAATTTCTGAAAGCGTTTTCCCTTCCAATATAGAAAGGGGTTATGTCTTGAGGCGGCTTTTAAGGAGATCTATTAGATATGGAAAATTGATGGATCTGCCCAAAAATTTTCTTATTCCTTTGGCCAAAAAAGTAATTGAGGTTTATCAAGATATTTATCCCGAAATAAAGTCAAAAGAGGCAGATATCTTTACGGTTATTCAAAAAGAAGAAGAGGAATTTGAAAAAACCTTAGAGAGGGGATTGAGGTACTTAAAAAAAGAGATTGAAAAATGTATTTCCGCTCACCAAAAAGAAATCTCTGGAAAGGTGGCTTTTGATCTTTATCAGAGTTTTGGTTTTCCCTTAGAATTAACCAAAGAAATTGCCAAAGAAGAAAGAATTTTAGTAAACGAGGAAGAATTTGAAAAGGAATTTGAGAGGCACAAAAAAATTTCGCGAGCCGGGGCAGAGAAAAAATTTGGTGGAATCGGCAAAGAGGCTCCTTATGAGGCTGTAAAACTCCACACCGCCACCCATCTTTTGCATCAAGCCTTAAGAGAGGTCTTAGGAAGTCATGTTAAACAAATGGGTTCTGATATTACCCCTGAAAGATTAAGATTTGACTTTTCTCATCCTCAAAAACTAACCCCAGATCAAATTAAAAAAGTTGAAGATTTAGTAAACCAAAAAATAAAAGAGGATCTAGAGGTAAAAAAAGAAGAAATGAGTTTGAAGGAAGCCTTGGATTCTGGAGCCTTAGCCTTTTTCAGGGAAAAATATCCAGAAAGAGTAACTGTTTATACTATTGGAAACTTTTCTAAAGAGATTTGCGCTGGTCCTCATGTAAAAAGAACCTCTGAATTAGGAAGATTTAAAATTATCAAAGAGAAATCTTTGGGTTCTGGTATTAGACGAATAAGGGCAATTTTGTTAAAATAAAACAATGCCAAAGAAAATATTTGATATTTTACCCCCAGAATCCAAAAAACCTCTTGTTTCTAAAATAGCCTCTGAGCCCTCCACAGAGAAAAGAAAACCTCCCGAAAAGAAAACAAAAGAGGAGGTTTTGGTTTCTCAAAAAGAAAGAAAGACTTCTTTAGCAAAAAAACTAAAACCTCCTGTCAAAAAAGAGCTGAAAGGAATATTCTTGAAACCTTTTTCTGTTTTTAAAAAAATTACTACCACCAGATATTGGTTTGCCAAACTCTCTTTTTCAGCATTAATTTTAGCTTTTTTCCTTTTAACCTTTGTTTTTTCTCAAGTAGAGATTGTTATCTGGCCAGAAAGCAAAATAGTAAACCTTAAAGAAACGGTTACTATTGATCCTGAAATAGGTCAAATAAACCTGGAGAATAAATTGGTGCCGGGAGAATTATGGAAAAAAGAAACAGTAATTTCCCAAGAGTTTTCAGCCACTGGAAAGGTCTTAAAAAAAGAAAAAGCCAGGGGGGTGATTCGGGTTTATAATACTTATTCTAACTCGCCCCAGATATTGGTGGCCAATACAAGATTTGTTTCTAATGATGGAAAATTGTTTAGATCAACAAAGAGGGTAGTGATTCCAGGAGGGAAAGAAGAAGGAGGAGAATTTGTGCCCGGTTTTTTAGATGTAGAGGTGGTAGCAGCTGAGCCGGGACCAGAATATAATATAGGTCCTTCGACTTTTTCTATTCCTGGTTTTGCCGGCACCCCAAAGTATACTGCTTTCTATGGTAAATCATTTGAGCCAATGGAAGGAGGGTTTATTGGAGAGGTTTCTCAGGTAACAGAAAACGATATTAAAAATGCGAAAGATATCTTAATAGAGAGAGCAAAAAAAGAAGGGGAAGAGTCTTTAAAAAAGGAAATTGAATCAAACAGAGATTATATTTTATTGAAAGATGGAATCTACCAAGAGGTTATTGAAGCCACTCCTTCAGTAAAGGTGGGGCAAACTGTTGAGAAATTTGAATTCCGGGTAAAGGTAGAATCTTCCACTATTGTTTTTAAAAGATCAGATTTGGAGAAATTTGCTAAAGAATTTATAAAAAGAAATACTTCCCCAGAAAGCAAAAAATTTTCTCCTAAGATTTTAAGGATTAGTTATTATCCAGAATCGATTGAAATAAAAGAGAAAAAAATAATTTTAAATTTAGAGTTTTTTGGTAAAATTTACAATGATGTTGAAGAAATATCTTTTAAAAAAGCCTTGGCTGGAAAATCAGTAAAGGAGGCTGAAATGTCTTTAAAAGAATCGCCCCATGTGGCCAAAGCCCAACTAAAACTTTTCCCATTTTGGTTAAGGAAGATTCCTGAGAGCGAAAAGAAAATTAGGATTAATTTTGTTATTGACTAAAGTTTTAAAATTTGTTATCTTAAAAGATAATTTAAATGACAAAAAAGAAAGAAAGAATTTACAAGTTTGGCCAGGTAATTGAGTCTTTGCCCGATCTTAGTTTTAAGGTGAGGCTAGACTCAGGTGAAGAAATATTGTGCCATCTGGCTGGTAAGCTTCGTCTTTATCGAATAAAGGTTTTGCCGGGAGATAGGGTAAAGGTGGAAATGAGCCCCTATGATGAAAAGAGGGGGCGGATTATTTATCGAGAAAAATAGAAACAAATAATTCATATCGTTTGATATATATTTTTATGAAAGTGAGGCCTTCGGTAAAAAAAATTTGTGCATCGTGCAAAATCGTCCGAAGAAAAGGACGAGTTTATGTCATTTGTAAAAAAAACCCAAAACACAAACAAAGGCAAGGATAAAAATAATACAAAAGTATGCCTAGAATAGTCGGCGTCGATATACCAGAAGATAAAAAAATTTTAATAGCCCTAACTTATATTTATGGGATAGGGCGGTCTTTGAGTTGGAAGATTATTAATGAAGCCAAGATAGATCCTGAAAGGAAGGCAAAAGAATTAACTCCCGAAGAAATCAATCGTTTAAAGGAAATTATTGAAAAAAAATACAAAGTAGAAGGAGAGTTGAGAAAAGAGATAATTTCTAATCTTAAAAGATTAAAAGAAATTGGTTGTTGGCGGGGAATTCGTCATATTAAGGGATTGCCGGTAAGGGGCCAGACAACCAGGGTGAATAGTCGAACAGTAAGAGGGAATGTAAGAAAAACAGTAGGAAGTGGTAGAAAACCGCCACCCCAACCTAAATAAAACATAAGCTTAAATTTAGTTTGTTATGGGCAAGAAACGTGTTGTCGTAAAAAGTGAAGAGGAATTGTTGGCAGAAAGAGAGAAGGTAGAATCAGCGGTGAAAGGAGAAGTAAAACTAAAGGTGCCCCAAAAAGCAAAAGAGGGGAGGGTTTATATTTCCTCTTCTTATAATAACACCACCTTAACCTTAACCGATCTTCAGGGAAATGTGTTATACTGGACATCGGCTGGGAAGATTGGTTTTAAGGGGACCAAAAAAGGCACTCCTTTTGCTGCTTCTAAAGCAGCTGAGGCAATGGCTGAAGCAATAAAAAAAGCCGGTATAGAAAAAATTCAGGTATTTGTTAAGGGAATAGGTGGGGGAAGAGAATCGGCTTTAAGATCTTTGGCGGTTAGGGGGTTGGATATTGTTTCTATTAAAGATGTTACCCCCATTCCTCATAATGGCTGTCGCCCTCCCAAGGTGCGAAGGGTCTAAAAATAATAATAATTTATGGTTGAGGCAAAATGTAAAATTTGTAGAAGGGCAGGAACGAAACTTTTTTTAAAGGGTGAAAAGTGTCTTTCACCCAAATGCCCCATGGTAAGGCGCCCTTATCCTCCGGGTCAAAAAGGAAAAAGAAGACCCACCCCACTTTCTGAATACGGAAAGCAATTGAGAGAAATTCAAAAGTTAAAAAGTTGGTATAATTTAAGAGAGCGACAATTTAAAAAATATGTTAAAGAGGTATTAGCAAAACGAGGGAAGGTAGAGGATTTAGGGGAAATTTTGATAAGATTGTTAGAAAAAAGATTAGACAATGTGATTTTTAGATTAGGTTTTGCCACCTCTAGAGCCCAGGCTCGTCAATTAGTCAACCATGGCCATTTCTTAGTGAACAAAAGATCAGTAAATATCCCTTCTTATCAAGTAAGAAAAGGAGACGTGATTTCAATTAAACCCCAAAAGGTTAAAAGAGCTAATTTTCAAAATCTAAAAAATTTGTTAAAAAAACATACCCCGCCTTCTTGGTTAAGATTAGATTTAGAAAAACTGGAAGGAAAGGTAATAGGGGAACCCACCCTGGAAGAGGCCGCCCCACCAGTGGAAATTTCTTCTATTTTTGAGTATTATTCAAGATAATAATATAAAAACCAATAACCAAGGCTGGTGACTTTGAATAAAAAATTCATCGTCATTAGTTCTTGGCTGTTGGGATCAAAACCGTGATTCCCTTACCTCTCAAGCCAAAAATTATAAAAAAAGAAAAAAATAAGGCAGTTTTTGAAATTGAGGCCCTTTATCCAGGTTATGGAGTAACTATTGGAAACAGTTTAAGAAGGGTTTTACTTTCCTCGCTTCCAGGAGGAGCGGTTACTCAAATGAGGATTAAGGGGGTTTTGCATGAATTTTCTACTATTCCCGGTGTTTTGGAAGATGTGGTTACCATTATGTTAAATTTAAAACAATTAAGATTTAAGGTTTTTTCTGACGAGCCCCAAAAAGCCACATTAAAAGTGAAGGGAGAAAAAGAGGTGAAGGCTTCTGATTTTGAGTACCCCCCTCAAGTGGAAATAGTAAATAAAGATGCTCATATTGCCACCTTAACTGACAAAAAAGCAGAATTAGAAATGGAAATTCAGATAGAAAAAGGGGTTGGTTATCTCTCTCGGGAAGCCCGGAGAGAAAAAAGAAAGCCAGAAGTCGGAGTTATTTGGGTAGATGCCATCTTTACTCCCATTAGAAAAGTGGCAACAAAGGTAGAGAATATGAGGGTGGGCGAGAGAACCGATTACGATAGACTGTTTTTAGAAATCGAAACCGATGGTACTATTGAACCCCAAGAGGCCTTCAAGAGGGCTTCAGAGATTTTAAAGGAGCATTTCGAGTTTTTAACAGGGGCTTTTGAAGAAGAGAAAAAAGAAACAAAAAAAGAAAAAAAGGAAGAAAAGAAAGAAGAAAAAAAGAAAAAGAAAGAAACAAAGAAAAAAGGAAAGAAGACAGTTAAGAAAAAAAGCAAGTAAAAAGATTTATATGAGGCATTTAAAAAAAGGAAGAAAACTAAGTTTAAAAAGAGATCAACGTCGGGCCCTTTTAAGATCTTTGGCTGCTAATTTTTTGTTGAAAGAAAAAATCAAGACCACCGAGGCCAAAGGAAAAGAGCTTCGGCCTTTTGTAGAGAAATTTATTACCCGTGCCAAAAAAGATGATTTGGCTTCAAGGAGATATCTGTTAAGATACTTTTCTAAACCTATAGTTAAAAAATTGATAGAAGAAATTGGCCCCCGTTATAAAAATAGAAAAGGGGGCTATACCAGAATTATTAAATTGGGGCCCCGGAGATCTGATGGGGCAGAAATGGTGATTGTAGAGTTGGTTTAATTAAAATTTATGCAAAGAGAAACCCATATTATTGATGCTAAAAATAAGGCCCTGGGGAGATTGGCGACTGAGATTGCTAAACTTCTTCAAGGAAAACATAAGAAAGATTACCACCCAGCCAAAGATATGGGTGATTTTGTGGTGATTAAGAATATAAAAAAAATAAAATTTACAGGCAAAAAATTTGAAAAAAAACAGTATTTCCGCCATTCAGGCTATTTGGGAAGTGGCAAATTTATTCCTTTAAAGAAAATTTTTGAAAAAAACCCAGAAAGTGTATTAAGAATGGCAGTTTATGGGATGTTGCCTAAAAATAAATTAAGAGCAAGAATGATTAAGAGATTAAAAATAGAAAAATAAAAATATGCCAAAAGAAAAAACAAAAACAGAGAAAAAAACCACAAAGCCAAAAGTTACAAAAAAAGAGAAAGAGAGAAAAGAAAAAGAAAAAAAAGAAAAACAAACTGAAAAATATTATGAAGCGGTTGGCAGAAGAAAGACAGCAGTAGCCAGGGTGAGGCTTTTTACCAAAGGAGAGAAGGTTTTTTTAGTTAACGATAAACCAGTTGATGAATATTTTCCTACTTTAGAATTAAGAAAAACTGCCAAAGGATCCTTGGAGGCAATGAAGTGCCTTGATAAATTTAGGGTTTTGGTTAAAGTAAAAGGAGGTGGAATCAGGGGACAGGCAGAGGCGATTAGACACGGAACAGCCCGGGCTTTAGTTTTAATAAATCCTAATTTTAAAAAAAGATTAAAAAAATTAGGGTATTTAAAAAGAGATCCAAGAGTAAGAGAGAGAAAAAAGCCAGGATTAAAGAGAGCCAGAAGAGCCCCTCAGTGGTCAAAGAGATAGGGTGAAATTTTAATATTTAATATAAAATGTTAAAAGATTTAATTGATCAATTCTATATTGATAGGGAAAGAGAAAGAAAAGAGAAAAGAAACAAAGAAAGAACCTACTTTTATATCAGTGAGGCCGGAAGATGTCCCAGGAATATTTTTTTTAGATTCAAGAAAGCGCCGGCCAGAGAAATGGAGGCTGAGAGATTAAGAATTTTCGAACACGGCAATTACATTCATCAACTGGTTTTACGTCCTCTATTTAGTTTGAGATTGGTAAGAGCCACTGAGGTGGATATTCCGCCCCAGGAAATTGTTAAAGGAAGGGCTGATGCTATCATTAGTATTGATGGTGAGCCCTATGTGGTAGATATCAAGAGTATTAGCGGAAGAATGAATTTAGGAAAAATGGAAGAACCTAAAATAGAGGATTATTACCAGATCCAGCTTTACCTTCACTATTTTGGAATCAAAAAAGGCATTTTGCTTTATATGAACAAAGACACCCAAGAATTGAAAGAATTTGCTGTAGAATACAACAATAAAGTAGTTAAACAACTATTAAGTAATTTTGAATCCTTAAAGAAGAAAGTAGAATCTGATATCGTCCCAGCCAGATTGGTAGATTATCCCAAAAATTGGCAATGTAATTATTGCGAATTTAGAGAAATATGCGATTTGGCTGATGGGGGTGAGATGGACTGGAATTTACTCAAGGAAAGAATTAAAGAATTAAATAATACAAAAAAAGAGGCCAACTAAAAATTATTTAATTAGTTCTTCTGAAACATAAAGCTTTCTTTGGCTGAGGACATACAGCCTTTTTTTGTTAAGGTCCCAAAATATTTTGGGATTTTTAAATTCCGCTAACTCGACGATATTTATTTTATCTCGATTATCAATTTCAGAAACCTTTATTTTTTCTTCGCCTGAAAAAATTAAATAGTAGGGGGAAAGCCAGAAAAGTTGGTTAATTTTTTCTGAAAAACGGGTAAGAAAGACTTTTTCGTTTTCTTTTCTAAGAGGTTGCCCAAAACTCTCTTTTAAAAACAACAACCAAATCTCAAAGTCAGAGAAATAGGCTATCTTTTTTTGGTCTGGAGACAAAACCAAAGATTTTACCCCCTCTTTTATTTTTTCAAAAGATTGAGAAAGGTTGTTGTAGTGATAAAGGGTTTGATTTTCTAAAAGAAAAATATTGTCTTTTAAGACTTTTAATTGATAATTTGTTCCTTCTTTGAGAGGAAATGAGGTTGGGATGATTTTGGTTTGGTTTTTCCAGATATTTCCTTTTGAATCTAAACAGTAAATATCATTTTTTAATATTTGGAAATCCAAACAATCCAGTTTTGGATCTAAATTAAAGTTCCAGGTTTTTTCTGTTTCATCATCTAAAGAAGAGGGAATTTTTTCTAGAGAAAGGCTAAAATATCTTAATTCGTTTTCTATTTTTGCTTTCAAAAAAAGCCTTTTTTTGTTTGGAGCCAATCTTAATTCCAAAAGGGTGGCGCCCTTTTTTGAAATATCTGTTTCGCCGATCAGGTGGCTTTTGATGAATTTTTCTAAATTAAACAACTTAAGAGACCATTCCTCTTCTCCTTTTTCTTTTAAGATTAGATAACGGAAATCAGGAAAGAAATAAAAATCTTCAATATCTTTAAAAAGCAATTTGAATTCAGGGTTTTTAGGAATCAAAAGGAGGTTTTTAAACTCTTTTACTAGTTTTTCTTTTACCTCTACTTCCTTTTCCCAGAAATGGTAGTTTTCTCTTTCAACCCTTAAGAGATATTTTTGAGGAAGAAGATTTTCAATAAGCAAAGAGCCAAAAAAGGGATCTGTTTTATCTTTTAGTTTTCCATTAAGATATACTTTGGCTACCTTGGGTGATACCCTCAAAAAAATTCCTCCGGTCTGGGTAATTTTTCTATGCTTGAAATCAATTCTATAGCCTTGGGAATAAAAAATTACTGCTGGGGCAATCAAACAAAATAAAAGCAAACAGATTATAAACAAAATGGTTCTTTGTTTTTTTGTCATATAAACATTTTAGCAAATTCAAAAGGCAAAAGGCAAAAGTGTTATTAGGTATTAAGTATAAAGTATAAAGTATAAAGTATTAAGTATAAGGCGGGGGAAAATTGGTTGTGGTTTTTGAGGGGTTTTGATAAAATAAAAGAAGGTTTTGTTGACTTTTAAAGGATGAAATTATAAATTTTAATAATGACCAAAAAGGAATTTTCTAAAAATTTATCTTTGAAAGAGAGAAATAAAAAAAGCAAAATCGGGGTTGTAGGAATAGGTGGTGGGGGAGGAAACATTGTTTCAGAATTGGCTCCCAAAATAGAAAAGATTTCTTTTTTGGTAGCCAACACCGACCTTCAAGCATTAAGATCTTTAAGTAAAAAAGTAATTAAATTTTCTTTTGGCAAAAATTTAACCAAGGGATTGGGGACAGGAATGGACCCTGAATTAGGAGAACTGGCAGCCAAGAACGAAAAAGAAAGGATAAAAAAACTTTTTAGTAAATATGATTTTTTAATTTTTGTAAGTTGTCTTGGGGGAGGAGTGAGTTCTGGGGCAACGCCGATTTTTGTTCAGGTGGCCAAGGGTTTAAAAATTTTGACATATGGAATTTTTACCTTGCCTTTTAATTTTGAGGGAGAGAGAAAAATGAAAATAGCCCAAAGATCATTGGAGAGATTAAGGCCCCACCTCAACGCTTTTTCGGTCATTCCCAACGAGAGGATCTTTGGGGTCATTGATAAAAATACTCCTTTAAGACTGGCTTTTTCTTCAATCAATAAAATTTTAGTAGATTATTTAGGAGGACTAATTGAAACCCTTTATAAACCTGGATTGATAAATATTGATTTTGCTGATTTAAGCACCATTTTGGAGGGTCAAGGAAAACTAGCCTTTTTAAATACTTTAAAGATTCCTCGTAAAAAAACTATTAGCGAAGCCAAAGAGGTTTTGAACTCACCCCTTTATTCTTATTCTTTAAAAGGGGCAAAGAATATTTTATTTAATATTTGTGGCCCCAAAGACTTGTCTTTGGTTGAAGCCAGTCAAATTTCAAAAACAATTTTTGAATCAGTTAATCCCGGAGCCAGGATTGTTTTTGGGATCTCTCAAGATTTTAAAGAAAAAAAAGAAATTAGGGTGACTATTTTTGCTACCGGTTGTTCTAGTAAAATTTTCAGAGAGAAAAAAGAAAAAACAAGAGAAAAGAAGAGAAAGAAGAGAAAAAAAGAAAAAAAAGAAAAAAAAGAAAAAAAAGAAAAGAAAGAAAAGAAAGAAAAGAAAGAAAAGAAAACTATTAAGGCTCCCCAAAACCTAAAAGAAAAACAAAGGTTTGGTTTAAAAAAGAAGCCCAAAACAAAAAAACCTAAATTAAAAAAGAAAAAAACTAAAAACGAAAAGAAAAAAACTGAAAAAGAAGAAAAGGTACGGAGAAACGCTCTTCAAATAAAGGAAGAAATAGAAAAAACAGAAAAAGAAATTTTAAAAGAAGAAGAGAAATGGGAATTCCCTGCTTTTTTAAAGAGATTTCAAAAAAGCTAAAAATTTAATATGTTAGATGAAATTAAAAAAGCCGTAATACCTATCGCTGGTTTGGGAACCAGATTTTTACCCCTGTCAAAGGTGATACCCAAAGAATTTTGGCCCATAGTAGACAGGCCAATGATTCAGTATTCTTTGGAAGAATTGAAAGATTCTGGGGTGAAGGAGGTAGTTTTTATTTTAAGCCCTTATTCAAAAAATGTTTTAGATTATTTTAAAAAATCATCTCGATTAGAAAAGATTCTTCAAGAAAGAAAAAAAGAAGAAAGATTGGTAGAGTTAAAGAAAATTGAAGAAATAGGTCGTCAACTTTCTTTTTCTTTTGTTTATCAAAAAAAGCCCTTAGGAGATGGTCATGCTATTTTACAAGCAGAAAAAGTAATAAAAGAAGAACCTTTTTATGTATTATATCCAGACGATATTGTGGAATCTCGGACACCCGCCTGCCTCCAATTATTCCAAGTATTCAAAACAACCCAAAAGATTACTTTAGGGGTTTGTAGGGTACCAAAGGAAAGAATTTCTTCTTATGGAATAATCAAAGAAGAAAAAATAGCCCACCGGTTTTACAAAATAAAAAAAATTATTGAAAAACCCTCTTTAGAAGAGGCACCCTCTGATTTGGCGATTTTGGGGAGAAGGATTTTAGTGCCAGAGGTTTTCTTTTATTTAAAAAAAGCCAAGCCCTCAGCAAAAAAAGAAATTTATTTGGCTGAGGTTTTGGCTGAAATGCTAAAGGATGGTAAAATAATTTATGGATACGAAATTGAGGGGAAATGGCTAGAGTGTGGAGATAAAATTAGTTGGTTAAAGAGCCACCTTTATTTGTCTTTAAATCATCCTCAATATGGAAAGAAATTGAGAGAATTTTTAAAAAAAGAAATAAAATTATGAAAGTGGTTACCAAAAAAATATTGAAAGAAATTTATCAAAAGCGCCCCCTCCAAAGTAAAAAATATGATTTCGGGCTTTTGGTGGTGATTGGGGGATCTGAATTTTATTCTGGCTCTCCGGCTCTGGCGGCTATGGCCGCTTTTAGGACAGGGGTAGATATGGTAAGGATTATTGCTCCCAAAAGAGCAGCAGATATTATTGCTTCTTTTAGTCCTAATTTAGCAGCCTATCCCTTAGAGGATAAATATTTAACCAAAAAACATTTAGCTTTGTTGCTTTCGGTGACAGAATCAGCCAAAATTGTTTCTCATGGAAAGACAGCCTTGGTGATAGGTGGGGGAATGGGCAGAACAGAGGAAACCCAAGAAGCAATTTTGGAGTTTTTGTCTCAAATTTCTTTGCCGGCAGTGATTGATGCCGACGCCATTTATGCTATTTCTAAAGATCCCCAAATAATAAAAGGTAAACCTTTCTTAATAACTCCTCATTCTTTTGAGTTTTCTGTTTTAACTGGCAAGGATGTTTCAAACCTTTCAGAGAAAGAAAAAAAAGAAATTGTCAAAAAAGAGGCTGAAAGGTTAGGAACCACTATTTTGTTAAAAGGGGCTATTGATATAATTTCTGACGGTAGAGAAGTTGCTTTAAATAAAACGGGCAATCCGTATTTAACTTCCGGCGGGACAGGTGATACTCTGGCTGGTATTGGTGGGGCTTTAATGGCTAGGGGGGCTAATCCCTTTTTGGCGGGGATGGCAGGAGCCTTTATTAATGGTTTGGCTGGAGAGCTGGCTTCCAAAAAATTGAAAGAATCTATGACCGCTACTGATTTAATTGATTATATTTCTGAAGCAATTAAGTTTTAGTAAAATTATGGTTTATGATTTAATTATCATTGGAGGAGGGCCAGCCGGAATTACGGCCGGCATTTATGCTAGCCGCCAAAAACTAAACACTTTATTGATTACCAAGACCTTTGGTGGTCAAATTACTCGAAAGGCAGTAAAAATAGAGAATTACCCTGGTTTTTTAGAGATTTCTGGCCAACAATTGATTGAAAGATTGGTGAGTCATTTAAAGAATTATTCTGTTTCAATTGAATTGGACGAGGTGAGTAGGGTAGAGAAAAAAGAAGAGGGGTTTTTGGTTAAAACCAAAAATCAAAAAACATTTGAGACAAAAACTATTATAATAGCCTCAGGAGCAGACCCCCGGCCCCTAGAGGCAGAAAGAGAAAAAGAATTTATTGGAAAGGGGTTGAGTTATTGTGTCACTTGTGATGGCCCTTTATTCAACGGGAAAACAGTGGCGGTGGTCGGAGGAGGTAACGCTGGTTTTGAGGCAGCCATTTTTTTAAGTGATTTTGCTAAAAAAATCTATATTTTAGAATACAATCCCCAACCTGGGGCAGATGAGCAAAATCAAACAGAGGCTCAAAAAACAGGAAAAATAGAACTTATTACCAACGCTAAAGTAAAAAAGATTTTAGGAGATGATTTTGTGGAAGGATTGGTTTATGAGGATAGAAAAACCGGTCAAGAAAAAGAACTTTCAGTAAAAGGAATATTTATTGAAATAGGTTCTCAACCTGCTACCTCCTTTGTTAAGGGTTTAGTTGAGTTCAATGAGAGAGATGAGATAAAGGTGAATCCCTTTACTGGCGAAACCTCAACCCCTGGAATTTTTGCCGCAGGGGATGCAGACGATGTTCCCTACAAACAAATTGTTATTGCTTGCGGTGAGGGGGCTAAAGCTGCCCTTTCTGCTATTTCTTATTTAAAAAACCTAAAAAAGAAAATCTAAAACAATTTTTCTAAAACCTCTTGACAAACAAAGAAAATAGTTTTATTATTGAAAACAGTTCCAATTAAAATTAGGAGGTTAAAATGAAAAAAGTATATGGGAAGGTTTTAAAAGATCCAGCAAGGGTTATTTATGATCGGGACAACAAAACACTTTTACTACTTGACAAGGATGGCGTTGTTTACGGACTCGAAAAAAGAGAAGGGTATTTTGACGATAAGGTTTATGTTGGAGGGGAGTTGTGCTTAATGGCCATATTACAGGTTTTAGAGATCTTGGGATTCAAATTTGAGCTCACAAAATACAAATATCCCATTCAGATGTTTGAAAGAAAAAAATAAGGAGGCCCTGCCTCCTTTTTTTGTTTCTCTGGAATTTTTTATTTTTGGTAAGGTGTGTTAAAATAAAATAAATATGAAAAAAGAGATTAAGAAAGTTTCAGCGAGAAAAATTTTGGATTCCAGAGGAAATTGGACAGTAGAGGTGAAACTAGAAACCTCTTTTGGCGAATTTTTGGCCTCTGTTCCTTCTGGGGCTTCCAAGGGAAAATATGAGGCAAAAACAGTGAAGGTAGAAGAGGCAGTAAAAACAATTAATAAAATAATTGGTTCTAGATTAAAAAAAGAAAATGTTTTAAACCAAGAAAAAATTGATAAATTTTTAAATCCCCAAAAATTTGGCTCAAATGTTACTCTACCTGTTTCTTTAGCGGTTTGCCGGGCCGGAGCAAAAGCAAAGGATATGCCTCTGTTTTTTTATATTAGGGAACTTTTTGGGAGAGGAAAAAGATCTTTTAGGATGCCCCTACCTGCTTTTAATATAATTAATGGAGGAGTTCATGCTGGGAATGATTTAGATTTTCAGGAATTTATGGTTGTCTTTCAAAAAAGATCTTTTTTGAAAAATTTAGAATTGGCAGTTAAATTTTATCGAAAATTAAAAGAAATAATTTCTCAAAAGTACTCTCTTTTGGCTACTAATTTAGGAGATGAGGGAGGATTTGCTCCCCCTTTAAAGAGACCAGAGGAGGCCTTAGATTTAATTGAAAAGACAGCCAATGTGTTGGGCTGCCAAAAAGAATTAAAAATTATTTTAGATGTGGCTTCTTCCCAATTTTATAAAAAAAACGTCTATCAAACAAAATTGGGTCCTCTTAAAAGAAAAAAATTGGCTGATTATTATTTTAATTTAATAAAAAGGTATCCTATTTTAGGAATTGAAGATCCTTTCGCTGAAGATGATTGGTTGGGCTGGAAAGAGTTTAGGGCAAAATTAAAAAAGCAAAAGGCAAAAGTGTTAATAATTGGTGATGATTTATTGGCCACCAATCCTAAAAGAATAAAGAGGGCAAAACTAAAAGAGGCTTGCGATGGAGCGATTATTAAGATGAATCAGATTGGCACCATTTCTAAAACAATTGAGGCAGCAAAATTAGCCAAGTCTTTTGGCTGGAAAATTATTGTTTCCCATCGTTCAGGGGAGACCACCGATGATTTTATCTCAGATTTGGCGGTAGGAATAGGGGCTGATTTTATTAAGGCAGGGGCTCCGGCCAGAGGAGAGAGAGTAGCAAAATACAACCGTCTTTTAGAAATAGAAAATGAACTAAACAAACCTTTATAGTTTTAAGATGAAAAAAATTATTTTAATTATTATCGATGGTTTGGGGGATGAAAAAATTCCTCAATTAGGAAACCAGACCCCATTAGAAAAAGCCAGAACTCCTCATTTAGATTTTTTGGCTTCTCAAGGTACTTGTGGGTTGGTAGAGAGTTGGCATCAAAAAGGAAAAAAACCCACCTCAGAAGATTGTCATTTAGCCCTATTTGGTTACCCACCCCAAAAATCAAATCCTGGTAGGGGAGTTTTAGAAGCCCTAGGAGTTGGAATGGAAATTTTAGCCAATGATGTTTGTTTGAGAGGAAACTTTGCTACAATAAATGAGAAAAATTTTAAAATTATTGATAGAAGAGCAGGAAGAATTGAAAAAACAGAAAGGTTGATTGAATCCATTAACAATTTAGAAATTAAAGGAATAAGGTTTTTGATTGCCAAGGCCTTTTCTCACCGCATAGTGGTTTTAATGAGGGGAAAGGGCCTGTCGGCTCAAATCTCAGATGGAGATCCTAAGAGGGTGGGGGTAAGACCTTATTTAATAAAGCCATTATCTCAAACCAAGTCTGCTATTTTTACTGCCAATGTTTTAAATCAATTTTTAAGAAAGGCCCATTTTATATTAAAGGACCACCCCCAGAACAAAAAAAGAAAATTGCCGGCTAATTATATCTTAGTGAGGGGAGCAGGGAAGTTTAGAAAAATTAAGTCCTTTAGTCAAAGATATAATTTAAGATCTGCCTTTATAGCCGGAGGAACTCTTTATAAGGGAATAGCAAGGTATTTGGGAATGAAAGAAATAAAGGTAAGGGGAGCCAATGGTTTGCCAAACACCAATTTAAGGGGGAAGATTTTGGCCCTGAAAAAAAATCTAAAAAATTATGATTTTATTTTTTGCCACATTAAGGCTCCAGATAATTTAGCCGAAGATGGTAATTTTTTAGGTAAAAAAAGATTTATTGAAAAATTTGATAAATCCCTCAAACCCCTTTTAGGGTTAAAAAATTGTCTTGTCGTGATTACGGGCGATCATTCTACCTGTTCTCTTTTAAAAAGCCATTGCGGATTTCCTAGCCCTATTTTGGTGTGGGGAAAAGAGAAGGATGGGGTAGAAAGGTTTTCAGAAAAGGACTGTAAAAAGGGAGCCTTGGGCAGGTTTAAACAAATAAAACTGATGCCAAAGATTATTGAGATGGCAAAAAACTAAACGTTAAGACATCAAACAGAAATAAAAAAATTTCTGTTTTTGTTTTGCTTGCCTTTCAAAATAAATGATAGTAAAATATGAAAAAGGTTGAAAAAAATTAATTTATATTTAGTCCATGGATCTAAAACTCAACCAAAACATAATAGCCCTAGCAATTTTGATTGGAGGAATTTTGATTGCCGGAGCGATTCTCTACACCAACAAAGAAAAAATTCTCCATCCTTCTTATTTTTTATCTTCCCAAGAGGCGGGTCAGAAGGTGATAAGTTTTATTAAAGAGAATCTCTTAACAGAGGATCAAGGGGTTTTTCTCTCTGGAGTGAAAGAAGAAAGTGGTTTATATAAAGTGACCTTTAAGGTGGGCCCGGAGACGGGGGGCCAAGAGTTTGAGGCATTTGTGAGCAAAGATGGCAAATTGTTGTTTTTTCAAGCAATTGATATGGATTCTTTCCAGCAAACCGCTCAAAAAGAAAAAGAGATGGCTGAGGTTCCCAAGAGTGATAAGCCTGATGTGAAATTATTTGTAATGTCTTATTGTCCCTATGGGCTTCAAATGGAAAAAGCCTTTTTGCCTGTTTATAAATTACTGAAAGATAAAGCAAATATGGGAATTTATTTTGTTGATTATATTATGCACGAAAAAAAAGAAATAGATGAGAATCTTAGACAATACTGTATTCAAAAAGAAGAAAAAGAGAAATATTCTGATTATTTGGATTGTTTTGTAAAAAGCGGAGAGGCAAGAGAGTGTTTAGAGGTGGCCCAAATTAATAAAGCAAAACTAGAGGGGTGTATTTCCCAAACCGATGAAGCTTATCAGATTACCAAACTTTATGAAGATAAAAGTAGTTGGTTGGGCGGAACCTATCCTCGTTTTGATATTCACAAAGAACTAAACGAAAAATATCAGGTTCAGGGTTCTCCCACCCTGGTAGTTAACGACAAAGTAGTATATGTAGAAAGGTCTCCAGAAAAAATAAAAGAGATAATTTGCCAAGCCTTCAACTCCCCTCCAAAAGAGTGTTCTCAAACCCTCTCTCCCGAAATTCCTTCTCCGGGTATCGGAGGAGAAGGTGGGGGATCTTCTAATGAGGAGGGATGCGAAAAATAAAATTATGGCTAAAGTAAAAGTTTATACTACCCCTATTTGCCCTTATTGTGTAGCCCTAAAAGAATTTTTAAAGGAAAACAAGGTAGAATTTGAAGAAATTGATGTCTCTCAAGATGAAATGGCTGCCAAAGAAATGATTGAAAAAACAGGCCAGATGGGGGTGCCGGTGTTAGAGATTGATGGAGAGTTTGTGGTGGGTTTTGATAAAGAAAAAATTAAAAAATTATTAAACCTTTAAAGGTCCAAATTTATTATTAATTAAAATTTCACAAAAATATGCCTACTAAAGTAGCCATTAATGGGTTTGGTCGAATCGGCCGTCCCACTTTTAGAAGAATTATTGAAAAGCATCCTGATTTAGAAGTGGTGGCCATAAACGATCTTACT
Organism: uncultured Candidatus Saccharibacteria bacterium; assembly: GCA_964546415.1. GTDB lineage: Bacteria > Patescibacteriota > Minisyncoccia > Minisyncoccales > CAZJJV01 > CAZJJV01. The sequence goes on along the minus strand of CAZJJV010000002.1, from coordinate 4,951 downwards.
GATCCTCAAACCTTAGGCCACCTTTTAAGATATGATTCAATTTATGGAAGATACGAAAAAGAAATTAAAATAGAAGAAGGTTGTTTAGTAGTAGAAGATAAAAAAATAAAAATATTTGCCAAAGCCGATCCTCAAGAATTACCCTGGAAAGAACTAGGAATAGATATTGTTTTGGAGTGTACCGGACATTTTAGAGATTATGAGGGAGCCAAAAAACATATTTTGGCTGGGGCCAAGAAAGTAATTATTTCCGCCCCCTCTAAAGATCCAGAAAAAGTCCCCTCTTTTGTTTTAGGGGTTAATGAAGAAAAATATGATCCTCAAAAAACAGATATTGTAGATATGGGTTCTTGCACCACTAATTGTTTAGCACCGGTAGCGAAGGTGTTGAACGAGAATTTTGGTTTACAGAAAGGATTTATGAGTACTATTCATTCTTACACTAATGATCAGAGAATTTTAGATTTACCCCACAAGGATTTGAGAAGGGCTAGAGCAGCCGCCCTAAACATTATTCCTACTACCACTGGAGCCGCCAAAGCCATTGGAAAGGTTATTCCAGAATTAGAAGGGAAACTCAACGGAGTGGCTTTTAGGGTGCCCACGCCCACGGTTTCTGTTATTGATCTTATTTGTGAGTTAGAGAAAGAAACTAGCGTGGAAGAAGTGAATGAAGCTTTTAGAAAAGCTGCCCAAAATGAAAAACTCAAAGGAATTTTGGCTGTGGAAAAAGAACCCCTGGTTTCTTCAGATTATATTGGGAATTCTTGTTCGGCTATTGTTGATTTGTCATCTACAATGGTGATAGGAAATTTGGTTAAGGTGGTTGCCTGGTATGATAACGAATTTGCCTATTCTTGTAGGTTGGCAGAATTTTGTGAATTTGTGGGCAAAAAATTGGGCGCCTAAAGATTTTCTCAAATATAAATACATGATCAAAAAAGGAGAACTTTACTTTCCTTCAGCTAAAACAAAAGAAAAAGCTATTTTAAGAGATGAAAAGATTTACCAAGAAGCCGAGAGAGATCCGGTAGCCTTTTGGTCAAAATTAGCCAAAGAGCTTTTTTGGTTTAAAGAATGGGAGAAAGATTTTGAAGAAAACCCCCCTTATTTTAAATGGTTTTTGGAGGGGAAAATTAATATTACCAGCAATATTTTTGAAAAAAACAAACTTGGTTGGGAAAAGATAAAAGAAAAAACTGCTTTAATCTGGGAACCAGAGCCAACCACAGAAGAGCCCAAAGCCTATACTTATGAGGAATTATTAAAACTGGTAAACGGGTTTGCCAATGCCTTAAAAGCTTTGGGAGTAAAAAAGGGAGACGTGGTGGGAATTTATCTGCCAATGATTCCAGAAACAATTATTTCAATGTTAGCCTGTGCTAGGATTGGAGCAATTCATGCAGTAGTTTTTTCTGCTTTTTCTCCTAGTGCTTTAAAAACAAGATTACAAGATACTAAAGCAAAAATTTTAATTACAGCCGATGGTTATTATCGACGAGGAAAACTCATCAATTTAAAAGAATCAGCTGATAAGGGGATAGAAGAGACAGAGGTAGAAAAAGTAATTGTGGTTAAGCGAGCCGACAATGAGATAAATTTTAAAGAAGGAAGAGATTTTTGGTGGTCTGAGATAGTAAAAGAAGAAAGTGACCAATGTCCAGCAGAAATAATGGACTCTGAAGACATTTTATTTATTTTGGCTGAGAGCGGGACAACGGGTGAATATTTGCAAATTCTTCATACTATCGGAGGCTATACAGTTCAGGCTTATTTTAGTGGAAGGTGGGCATTTGATTTTCAGGAAAACGATATTTTATGGTGCACCGCTGATGTGGGTTGGATTACCGGTCACACCTATACAATTTATTCTCCTTTGCTTAATGGGATAACCACCCTTATTTTTGAAGGGGCTCCAGATTGGCCAGAGAAAGACAGGGTTTATCAGATATTAGAAAAATATAAAGTGACAATATTTTATACCGCTCCAACCTTAATTAGAATGCTTGAAAGTTTCGGCTCAGAATTGATTGATAAACACAATCTTTCTACCTTAAGGATTTTAGCAAGCACCGGTGAAAAATTAGACGAGAAAAGCTGGATGTTTCTGTATGAAAAGATAGGCAAAAAAAGATGTCCAATTTTGGATACCTGGTGGCAAACAGAAACTGGAAGCGTTGTCATTACCTCTCTGCCGGGAATTGGACCCTTCAAACCAGGTTTTGTTGGTCTTCCTTTTCCTGGAACAAGACTTGATATTTTAAACGATGAAGGGAAACCGTGTCCTCCGGGAAAACCGGGCAACCTGGTTTTACTCTCACCCTTTGTTCCTGGATTGTTAAGAGGAATTTATCGAGATCCCAAAAAATATTTAGAAACATATTGGAGCCAGTATGGAGATAAAATTTATTTTACTGGTGACGGTGCCCTTAAAGACGAGAATGGTTTAATTAAAATTGTCGGTAGGGTTGATGATATAATAAAGGTAGCCGGTCACAGAATATCTACTGGCGAATTAGAAGCAGCAATTAACCTGCTTTCTGATATTACCGAATGTGCAGTAGTGGGAATTCCAGATAAAATAAAAGGAGAGATACCAGTTGCATTTGTGGTTTATAAAGGATCAAAAACAATTGAAGAAATTAAAAAAGAAGTTGTAGACCAGGTTAAGAAAGAGATTGGACCAATCGTTTTAATAAAAGAGGTTTATTTAGTTGAAGACCTACCAAAGACCAGATCAGGTAAAATAATGAGAAGGGTTTTAAAGGCCTTATTAAAAGGGGAAGGTTTGGGAGATTTGTCTACCCTAGCTAACCCTGAAAGCATAGAAAGGGTTAAGGGGGCGATAAAGAGAAAAGAAAAAGGTTCTTTTGTTGTTTTTTTGGATATTTTGTTTATTCTTTTTGGCTTGATCCTTTTAATCGGAGCCATTCTAAGCCATAAATCCTTATTAAAACAAATTATTTCCTTTTTATTTAAATAAATTTTATGGCTAAAAAATATATTCTTTGGTTTGATGAGGTTTCTAAAAAGGACATTCCTTTGGTAGGAGGGAAAAACGCTTCTTTGGGCGAGATGTTTAATCAATTAAACAAAAAAGGAATTAATGTTCCTTATGGGTTTGCTTTTACCACTCAGGCTTATTGGTATTTTCTGAAAAAAAACCAAATGGAAAAAAAATTAAAGAAGATTTTTGAAAAATTTGAACCCAACAGTCTAAAGAGTTTAAAAGAAACCGGCCAGAAAGCCAGGAATTTGATTTTAAGGGGAGAATTTCCAGAGGATTTAAGAAAAGAGATCGTTTTGGCTTATCAAAAATTATCATCTTTTTATAAGGAAAAAAATTTAAGGGTGGCGGTAAGATCTTCTGGGGTGGCTGAGGATGCTCCCACAATGAGTTTTGCTGGCCAATTTGAAACCTTTTTGAATATTTCTGGAGAAAAAGAATTATTAAATGCTATTAAAAAGTGTTTGGCTTCGGCTTTTAATGATAGGGTTGTGGCCTATCGGGAAGAGAAAAAGGTGCCTCATTTGAAGTTTGCCTTATCGGTAGGGGTTCAAAAAATGATCAGATCTGATTTGGCTTCTTCTGGGGTGATTTTTACCTTAGATACGGAAACCGGATTTAGAAACATTGTTTTGATTAGTTCAATTTATGGGGTGGGAGAAATGATTGTTAAAGGAAAAATTACCCCTGATGAGTTTTATGTTTTTAAACCAACCCTAAAACAAGGTTATAAATCAATCATTGTTAAAAACTTAGGGAGGAAAACAAAAAAATATATTTTTGCCAAAAAAGGAGGATTGAGAGAGGTGGCTGTTTCTAAAAAAGACCAATCAAAATTTTCTTTAACGGATGAGGAGGTTTTGACCTTAGCAAAATGGGCCTGCCAAATTGAGGAGCATTATAAAATTCCCCAAGATATTGAATGGGCAAAGGACGGAAAATCGGGCCAATTGTTTATTGTTCAATCTCGACCCGAAACAATATATTCTTCCAAAGAAAAAAATTTTTATGAAGAATATACCCTAAAAGCAAAGAAAAAACCAATTTTAACTGGCATTTCAGTAGGAACAAAAATTGGCCAAGGAAAGGCAAGGGTGATTACTGATGCCTCCAAAATTTCTCAGTTTCAAAAAGGGGAGGTTTTGGTTACTAAAATGACAGATCCTGATTGGGTGCCAATAATGAGAATGGCTTCTGCTATTGTCACTGACGAAGGAGGTAGGGTATCCCACGCAGCCATTATTTCACGAGAACTAGGAATTCCGGCAGTGGTTGGAACGATGAAGGCCACTAAACTTTTAAAAACTGGCGATGAGGTTACGGTTGACTGCACAGGGAAAGAAGGAAGTGTCTTTTTAGGGAAGATTCCTTTTGAGGTTAAAAAATATGATTTAAAAATCCTACCAAAACTGAAAACAAAAATAATGATAAATATCGGCGCCCCAGAAATTGCTTTTGAAACCTCTTTTTTGCCAGTGGAGGGAGTGGGTTTGGCCAGAATGGAATTTATTTTAGCAGAAAAAATTAGGGTTCACCCCTTAGCCCTTTATCATTATCAAAAATTAAAAAAGAAAGCAAAAAAAGATAAAAACACAAGAGAGATAATAAAACAAATAGATGAAATCACAATTGAACACAAAGACAAAAAAGAACATTTCTTTAAAGAGTTAGCCGAGGGGATAGGGCAAATTGCCGCTGCTTTTTGGCCAAGGCCGGTTATTGTCAGGCTTTCTGATTTCAAATCAAACGAATATCGAGAGTTGGTGGGCGGGGAATTATTTGAACCCCAAGAACAGAATCCAATGCTTGGCTGGCGAGGAGCCTCAAGATACTATGATCCAAAATTTCAACCGGCCTTTGAAATGGAGTGTCAGGCAATAAAAAGGGCAAGAGAGGTTTTTGGATTAAAAAACATTTGGGTGATGATACCCTTTTGCCGAACAA
>CAZJJV010000001.1:0-39142 GCA_964546415.1 uncultured Candidatus Saccharibacteria bacterium | reverse complement strand
TCCTTTTTCCTTCTAATTTTAGTTTTGTTTTTGTCATAAAATCATTTTGGGATTTGATTATTTATAGTTTTTTCCATATCAAAAATCAAGGAGTGTTACTAGGGGGTTTTGGTTGGCTCAAGATTTCTCTCATTAGTTCCAATACAAAGCCCATAGAGCCATCGTTGGGAATAATAACATCGAAACGCTTTTTATATTCAGGAAGAAGTTCTTCTACTTTTTCGTTTAGAAAACCTATTTTTAGTAAATGTTTATAATCAAAACCCTGTACCATATCAATATCTGCAAGGCTGTCCCCAAGCAAAACAACATTCCTTCTTTTTTCTATTTCTTTATAAAAAGGGAATTCATCCAACACAGTTTCATCTTTGTTCATACAATGAATAATTGGTTCTTTTACGTCTATGGCTTTTCCGTTTTCATCCCAAATATAGTCATTAGAAATTATGTAAACATTATCATATAGGCTGTTATGTTTTTTTAATAAAAGTTCTAAAGCGTATTTGCCAAGCCCACTAGAGGAAATTATAACCAATGGAATATTGTTTTTATAAAGTAAATTAATAAGTTCTAAGGCGCTTTCTCTAAATTTTACTTTGTTTGAATTAACAACATCTTCAATGTCTTTCTTTTTTAATCCACATTTAATAAGTAAATCAAAATGGGTTTTCCACCATTCATGCATTGCTTTTTTCTTTTCTTCTAATGGAATACCTGGATCAATTTCAATAGGATGATATTTGTCAAACAAAGCATGGGCTTTCTCAGCATAATCAGGGGTTAAGTAATTTCCGTCACGCAAAATAGAGATTAATGAAGGTGTTTTTTCACCATCAACAAAAGCACAAGTTAGGGTTTTATCAAAATCACTAAGGACGTGAATTTTTTCTGATCCCTCTTCTTTAAGTTCTTTTTTTAATTCTTTAAGATTTAGTGGGTTGGTTATTATAACATTCATAGTAATCTAATATATTTATAACATAAAATTTCTCACCTCAAAACTTCTTCTAAAAAGTAAAAGAAATTGAGGGTCTATTAGATGGTTTATAAAAGACGGAAATATTTTTGAAAGCCCGCTCTTTGGGGTCGCAAAACCGTTCCTTTAGATGGATTCATTTTTGGTTGGTAGTAGGTTTTTAAAAAATGAGGTAAAATAAAATAAACGGTTTTTCAAAAATGAAAAAGGGGTTTTTAAAGTTTTCTATTATAATCTTTTTAATGCTTCTTTGGGTCTTTTCTGATTGGTGGCAAACCTGGAAAGGACTACCTCCTCCTTTTAGAATCGAACAAATAAAAGCTGATACAGTGAATATTTTACCGGCCTCAAAGCATTCAAACGATTCTTCGCCCTCTGCCTTAAGTGAAATTACGGCAGATGATGCTACTTGTGATCCAGACGGCACAGCACCTGATTCAGCTGGTGATGGATGCTATTTTGTTGATAAAAACCAGATAATGTATATTGATACTTTTGATGTTTCTTCTATTCCAGATAATGCAAACATTACTGGGGCTGTTTTACACTTAGAATATGGGGCAGAGGATGGTTACAATGGGCCCAATTATGTGCGTTATGATAATGGAAGCGGATTAACAAACACGACTATTAAACCAACTGATATCACTGGCTGGAGCGGGGATTTAACCTATGATCTATATGCCCAAGGTGTGGATACCAAATCAGAGCTCCAAAATGTTGATATAGAATTTACTAATAAGGATGGGGCCGCACCTGATGCTATTCGTTTTGATTATGTTTGGATTACAGTTACCTACACCCTTCCTACCCTTACGATACAAAGTACAGGAAGCCAGGTTTCAAGAATGGATATTCCTTCAACCAATAGTTATGTGGGTGGGGCCTTTACAATGGCAACGGATTTTAGCACCGTAACCGTCAGCCAAATTGTGATTAGTGAAACTGGCACCGTGAATGCTAATTCTAATCTTTCAAATGTTGATATATATTATGAAACCGCCGCCACCTGTAATTATGATGGGACAGAAACCCTTTTTGGTACAGCCGCCTCTTTTAATGCGAGCGAAAAAGCCACTGTTAGTGGCACAATGACGGTGGGGACATCTCAGGTTTGTCTTTATGTGGTTTTAGATGTGGGTTCTGGAGCCTCAGATGGAGAAACCCTTGATATTGAAATTTCTTCTAGTAGTGATGTAACAATTTCTAGTGGCACAGTTAGTGGCACCTTTCCGGTAGCCATCTCTGGTAGCACTACTCTTCAGGTTGGAAACCAGTCTCCAACAGTAGACAGTATTAGCATCTTGCCAAGCCCCATAGATTTGAATGCCGATTCAACCACCACCGTAACCATTACTGCCACCATTTCTGACCTCAATGGTTGTGAAGATGTTTTTGTAAATGGCTCAATTAGTGGGGTTTTTTATGACGCTGGAGCAGAGACAGATAGTTGCACTGCTGATGATAATGATTGTTATCCTAATTTAACCTTTACTGAAGTGGATGATACCTGCACCGGTCCTGGAGACACTTCTGCTGAAGCCCAAGCCACTGTAGATGTCTGGTTTCATGCTAATGCTTCCAATCAGTGGACAGCAAAGGTTACGGCCACTGATTCTCAATCTCAATCTGCCTTCAATACCCAAACTGTAACCATTAATGAATTGGCTGCTTTTAAGTTAGATGTCTCTAGCATTAATTACGGCACTGTCAATCCTAATCAGGTTTCAGTAGAAAAACAAGTTTTAATTACTACCACTGGTAATGTAGCCGTGGATGTTCAACTTTCAGGAACTGACCTAACCTGGTCTACTTATTCTATTCCGGTAAGCCAACAGAAATATTCTTCTACTTCTGGCTTTAATTGGGACAGCGAAGGCACTGCTTTGACCAACACCCCTACCTGTCATGAATTATCCACCACCAAACCCACTACCCATCCTTCTGACCAATCAGAATATATTTATTGGAAGTTAAAGGTTCCTTTAGACAAACCCAGCCAAACCTATTCTGGAAACATCTCTTTTGATGTGGTTTCAGACAGTTTTTGCCCATAATATTGGTTTACGAAGAAGGTTTTTGAAGATATAATAAGATAATTATTAAACAAAAGATGATTGGTTTGTTATAATAAAATAATAGCCCTTAAAGGTCGATCCGCTTTCTAAAATAAATCTATTTAAAACAATTTAAATAAAAAATGGCTAAGAGAATTTTGCTGGGACTTTTGTGTTTGTTGGTCATCAGTGGAGGGGTAGTATTGATTTGGCAAAAACTGGTAGAGGCAACCGATGTTTCCACTTCAGTAACAGTAGGGAATGCTCCTCCCAGTTTTACCGTAGATCCTCACGAAGATCCTACTTCTTCTAGCACTTCTCCAACAGACGCTGGTCAAAATGTTACCTTCAAAGCCACCGCTGACGATCCTAATGGAGAAGATTGGTATTTGGCTGTCTGTAAAACAAATGAGATAAGTGCGACTAATGGAGGAGCGCCAACATGTCCAGGAGGTGAGTGGTGTATATCTACTGCTACTGCTGATGAAAGCGAAGCATCTTGCTCTTATACTACCCAAGATGCAGATTCAGAATCTAATGAGTGGTATGCTTTCGCTTGTGACGGCAACGGTTCCAGTGCTCAATGTTCCTCAGCAAACCAAGGTTCAGGAGACTCAGGAACTCCTTTTAAGGTAAATCATCGGCCCTCATTTACTGCTTATTCAGATGATTCACCAACTGACCCTGGCAACACTGTAACCTGGACAACCACCGCATCAGATTCAGATACTGATGGGAGCTCAGATACAGTTACTCTTTATGTTTGTAAAAGCGATTCTTTCACCGGAGGAGACAGTCCTTCTTGTGGAGACGGGGAATGGTGTCATAGCACAGCCTCTGCCAGCAACCCCAGTTGTTCTTATGATATTACCACCCCCTATCCAGATGATAATTATTCAGCCTATGGATTTGTCGTAGACAATCATGGTTTTGAAGCCAGTGGAGGATCCCAGGGAACTGATTCTACCTTAACTGTAAGTAATGTTGCTCCAAGCATTACTGCCTCTTCTATTGAGCTACTTGATACCGATGAGTCAGGAAGTTTAAGCTTAACAGTGGCTGAAGGAGAAACCTCAGGCTTTAAGGTAAAATTTACTGTTACTGATGATAATAGTTGCGAAAATTCTTCTTCGGAAAATGAAATTGCTTCAGCAATCATCAATGTTTATCGTTCAGGAATTGGCCAAACAGGATGTGATGAAGCAGGAGAATATAATGCCAACTATTGTTACCCTGAGGCTTATGCTCTTTGGAATCCTAGTTGTTCCCAAGACGATGGCTCTTGTGGTGGCACTAGCGACTCAAACGCTACCTGGACCTGCACTTTTTCTCTCCAGTACCATGCTGATCCTACCGGAACAGACACCGAATATCCTAGTCAAAATTGGTTGGTCTCAGTCAAAGCCATAGATGATGATTCAGCTGATAGTGGCTTGGTAGAAGATGCTGACGGAAATGATGTGGGAATGTTTCTCGCTTATGATGTGGTAGAATCAAGTATCGGTTATGGAAATGTTTCTGCAGGAAATGTTTCTTCTGAGCAATCCACCACCGTCAAGGCGACCGGAAATGTAGGACTAGATGTAGAGCTTTCCGGAACAGATATGACCTCTGGAGGCAATACAATTGCCGTAAGTTATCAAGAACACTCTTTCACTAGTGGCTTTAGTTATGGCAATGGTACTGATTTAAGCACTAGCGCTACTGAATACGAACTTAACTGCCCAAAAACTACCACCACCGGAAGCCCTGCATCTAAGGCTATCTATTGGTTGTTGGAGGTTCCTGATGGTACTCCTCCTGGTACTTATACCGGAACTAACACCATTGCAGGGGTAACAAGTGAATCTGACGACTGGCAGTAATAAGCACAAAACAGGAGTGAAATTAAAACACGAAACAGAATCGAATCTGTTTAATTGTTTAGAATTTAAAATATGTTAAAGGGCTGGCGAAAATTTTGGCTTAGTGTTAGTTTAATGTTTAGTTTAGTGTCAGTTTTGTGTTTGTTGCCCTCGGCAGCAAGGGCGGGTTTTGGAATTTCTCCTCCCCATGTTAGGAACGAAAACCTAACCCAGGGTTCTTATTTTGAACAAAAAATTATTTTAGTTAGAGATCAACCAGACGAAGATTGGAAGGTTGAGTTAATTTTCAATGTACCAGAAGCTAATAGTTGGTTTTCGGTAGATAAAGGAAAAGAATTTATCTTACCTAAGGGAGAAAAACAATTTCCAATAATTATTAGCGTAAAGGTACCAGAAAATGCTCAATTTAAGAGATACAAGGGGTCAATTAGGGTAAAAACAACTCCTTTGAAGGCTCCAGAACTAGGTACAGTAAGTATTACCCTGGGAGGGCAAATTGATGTTAATTTAAATGTAACCAAAGAAATTTTTGACTTTAAGGTAAGGGGGGTTAGGGTTTCAGATTTAGAAGAGGGTTACAAATGGCTCTTTTGGCATTTCCCAGGAATTATTAGATTTTCAATTCAAATAGAAAATACTGGAAACATAAAAGCAGCTCCTAGTAAAATTCATTTTGATATTTATGATAGCAAAGAGGAAAAACTTTTAGAATCAATTGAAACAAAGAAAATAGATAAAAAAGTTGAACCTTTCAAAACAGAGTGGGTGACAGCAAAATTGCTTACCAATTTAAAACCTGGCAGTTATTGGGCAAAATATAAAATTTATAAGAAAGAGGAGGTGGTAAATCGAGGAAAAATTCATTTAAGCATTCTCCCTCAGGGCACCATTAGTAATTATCAAAAAGCAGGGTTCTTTGATTTGCCCTTAAAAGATAAAATAACAACCCTTATTTGTCTTTTTGTTGTTTTGGCTGGAATAAGCTATGGTTTATACCAAGGAATTAAATTTTGGCGAAAAAGGAAAAAGGTATGAAATAAGAAACCAAGTCAATCTAGCATCTTTAATTCTGTTTTTCTTAATTTTAACAGGACCAATTTTGGGTCCTTTTTTATTTAAAAATCAGGTCAAGGCTAGCTCTCTTCAAACCTCGGTGGTAATTTACATTTGTGGCAATGGAATAGTTGAGGGGCCAGAAGTCTGCGATGATGGTTCTAGTAACGGCCTTTACTCTTCTACTATTGAAGGCAGGTATTGTAATACAAGTTGTGATGGCTGGGCTCCTTATTGTGGAGATGGAATCTTACAAACTCAGTATGGAGAAACCTGTGACGATGGAAATAATCTGGCTGGAGACGGTTGTGATGAGGTTTGCCAAACCGAACCTGCTCCGCCTGTCTCTTTTGGAGGCGGGGGCGGTGGAGAAACAGTAACCAAAGAAACAAGGGTAATTATTAAAGGGAAGGCCTATCCTGAAGCCTTAATTACTCTTTTACAAGATGGAAGGGTGGTGGCTACCAAAAAGGCAGATGATTCAGCCAATTTTAGAATAGAAGTCAAAAAAGCCACCCCTGGACTTTGGACCTTCTCTTTGTGGGCAGAAGACAAAAAGGGTAGAAGGTCTATTACCTTTTCCTTTACAGCCACGGTAATTAAAGATATGACCACCACTATTTCGGGTATTTTTTTGCCCCCTACCATAGAATTACCTAAAACTTCCTTCAAAAAGGGAGAAAACTTGAATATTTTTGGTTCTACCGTCCCCAATGCCCAGGTTTTTGTTCATATTGAATCTTCAGAAATAGTCCAAACCACTTTTTCTGATGAAGAAGGGAGGTGGGAGGAATCGATTAATACTTTGGTTTTAGAAGAGGGAACCCACACTGCCAGAGCCAAGGCCAAAGACCCAAAAGAAAATATAGAATCTTCTTTTTCTCAGGTTTTGGCTTTTTATGTAGGGCGAAAGGTTACAGGATTTGTTTGCCCTGGCGCTGATTTAAATAAAGATGGTAGGGTTAATTTAATTGACTTTTCTATTTTGCTTTATTGGTGGAAAAGAGAAAATCCTTGCGCTGATCAAAACCAAGACGGAATAGTTAATTTGCCAGATTTTTCAATTATGCTTTATTACTGGACCGGCTAGCGAAGCTATCATTCACTAAACCGATACCAAACTTTACGCAAAACTGAATCTAAACTTATGGCTAAGCTTTTATATAAACAAGAATCATACGTTATCCAGGGAGTAGCATTTGATATTTATAAGAAGTTTAGGAATCGGCATAAAGAAAAAGTATATCAAAACTCATTCTATTATGGTTTAAAAGACAAAAATCTCAAAGTTGAGAAAGAAAAAAGAATAGATATTTTTTACAATGGGAGAAAAGTTGGTACCTATATCCCCGATTTAGTAGTTGAGAATAAAATCATAGTTGAGGTAAAGGTAAAACCAAAATTGACTCAGGATGACATTAAACAATTTTGGTATTATTTAAAATCCTCTAACTATAATGTTGGTTATTTAATCAATTTTGGTACTTCAAATGGTGTCCAAATAATCCGAAGGATCTATGGCAAAAAAACATAAAAAAGTTTTGTTTCTGTTTAGTGTCTTGTTTGGTGTCGGTTTAGTGTTGCCCCTTGGGGCATGGGGGGCGAGTTTATATTTTGAACCATCAAGGGCTCAGTTAAAAATGGGGCAGGAGTTTGGGGTGAAGGTTAAAATTGATCCTGAAAAAGAGTGTATCAACACCATAAAAGCAGAAATTGAATACAACAAAAATCTTTTAGTAGTTAAAGATTTTTTGATGGGTGAATCTTTGATTTCTATATGGTTAGAAAAACCCAAAATTGAAGATGGTAAAATTTCTTTTTCTGGTGGAATACCCGGAGGTTATTGCGGAAAGATTGCCGGTGATCCTGGCGAAAGCAACATTTTAGGAGAAATTATCTTTAGGGTTCCTGAAATTTTAGTAGGAGAAAAGGGTGTGGTTGAAGTTAAATTTTCAAAAAACTCAAAAGTATTATTAAATGATGGTTTGGGGACAGAAGCCCAATTAAAATTAGAAAAAGCTATATATCAAATTTTAAAAGAGAGGGGTGAATCTTTGGAAAAAATTTTAGAAAAAGAATTAAAAAAAGATACCGCCCCTCCAGAACCATTTGGTATCTTGGTTTTAAAAGATCCTCAGGTTTTTGAAGGAAGATATTTTATAATTTTTAATACCCAAGACAAACAAACCGGTATCGACCATTATGAAGTAAAAGAGGGAGAGAATCCTTGGAAAATAGCTGAGAGCCCCCATTTATTGGAAGATCAAAATTTAAAAAGTATAATAAAAGTAAAGGCGGTAGATAAAGCAGGAAATGAAAGGATTGTTGAGTTTAGGCCTTATTTACCTAAAAGGTTCTCAATTATTAACTGGATAATTGGCTTGGTTTTAATTTTAATTGGGGTAGGGTATTGGACTTATTTAAAGAGGAAGTTAAGGCTCCAAAAGGAAAATGAAAAATAAAAAACTAAAACTAATTGGAGGTTTTATAATATCTATTCTCCTTTTGTTTTTTTGGCTTAGAGTAAGCGAAACAAGGGCTGGAGGGGCTTCTTTATACCTCTCTCCAGCCAGTGGAACCTATTCGGTTGGCCAAACTTTTTCAGTAAAGGTAAGGGTAAATAGCGGCGACCAACCCATTAATGCAGCAGAAGGAACCCTAATTTTTAATCCCCAAGAAATTTCAGTGGTTAATCTTTCTAAAACCGGTTCCATTTTTTCTCTTTGGACTACCGAACCCACCTTTTCTAACTCTTTGGGAACTATAGTTTTTGGAGGGGGAACCCCCACGCCCTTTTCAGGAAAATCAGGAACCATCTTTACCATCGTTTTTAAATCTAGGCTTCCAGTCTCTACTCAGGTCAATTTTTCCTCAGGCTCTATTTTGGCAGCTGATGGAAAAGGAACCAATGTCTTAACTAATATGATAGGGGGCCTTTATACTTTTAAGACAGGGGCGGCTCCCCAAACAACAGAAGAAACTCCTTTTCAAACGCATGTTGGCACCCCTTCTGCCCCTATTCTTTCTTCCTCAACCCATCCCCAAGAAGATCAATGGTATTCAAATAATAGTCCTGAAATCCATTGGAAATTACCGCCCGACGTAGAAAAGATAAGTTATGGCTTAGATCAAAACCCCACCACTAATCCTAAATTTGTAGCCGAGGGCTTACCAGACAAGGTTTCTTTTGAAAATCTAAAAGACGGAATTTGGTATTTCCATATAAATTTTAAAAATAGTTATGGCTGGGGGAAACTAACTCACAGAAAAATAATGATCGACACGCTTCCCCCTGCTTCTTTTGAAATTGAAATCCAAAAAGAAGACCCAACGGACCCCACCCCCATTCTCTTATTTAACACTACCGACAAACCTTCAGGGATTGCCTACTATGAAGTAAAAATAGGAGAAGGGGAGCCCTTTCAGGCAACTGGAATTACCAAATCTAATCCTTTAGAGTTGCCTCCCCAGGCCCCAGGGACGCATAAAATCGTGGTCAAGGCCTTTGATAGAGCAGGCAATTTTTCTGAAGCCAAAACCGATCTTGAGGTTTTACCAATAGAGTCTCCAAAAATTGAATCTTGTCCCAAAAATGTTTTACCTGATTCAAAATTAACCTTAGAAGGAAAGAGTATTCCTTACTCTCATGTTACATTGTTTTACCAAAAAGAAAACGAGGAACCGATCAAAAAAGAGGCTGAGACAAACGAGAAAGGTTATTGGAGGATTGTTTTGGGTTCTTTAGAGCAGGGAGAATATAAAACTTGGGCTCAAACCCAAAATGAAAAAGGAGCCCTTAGCTTTCCCTCTAAAGAGTATCGCTTTTCTGTAGGTTTGCCTCCATTTTTAAAATTTGGTAAAATAGCAATAAACTATCTTAGTGTTATGGTTACCTTGGTTCTTATTATTATTGGGCTTTTGTTGATATTCTTTTACGCTTGGTATCGAATTTCAATTTGGAAAAAAAGATTGAAGAGGGAAACCAGAGAACTTAATAGGGCGGTCGTGATGGCTTTCAAAGGCCTAAGGAAAGAAATAAAAAAACAAATTGAATATCTTGATGGAAAACCAGGCCTCACAAAAGAAGAAAAGAAAATAAGAGATAATCTAAAAAAAGCCTTAGAATGTTCAAGAAAAACCATTGAGAAAGAACTTCAAGATATAAGAAAAGAATTAAAATAGGCGTTTGAGTTTCAATAAGGAGGTTGCCTCTGATTGAAATCTTGGGCAATTTTGTTTTAAAATAATACATTGGGTTTGTTAATATGCTTTTTAAACCTAACAAAAAACCAGTTTTAATTTTGATTGTCTTGATAAGTTTTGTTTTGGGTTTGTGGATTGGTAAAGAGCAAACAGAGTGTAGAATTTATCCTCCAGGAAACTTTGATTTTTCTTTGTTTTGGGAAACCTATGAGGTTTTGCAAGAAAAGTTTGTTGACAAAGCAAAATTTGACAATCAGGAGATGCTCTATGGAGCAATCGCTGGTATGGTAAAATCTTTAGGAGATCCTTATACTGTATTTTTGGATCCCGAGAAAACCAAAAGGTTTGTAGAAGATGTCAGGGGCACCTATGAAGGAGTGGGAATGGAAATTGGAATCAGAAAGGGACAACTTCAGGTAATTGCTCCCTTAGAAGGAACACCAGCCCAGAAAGCTGGTTTGAGAGCAGGAGATAAAATTTTGGAAATAGATGGAAATCCAACAACTGACATCACCATAGATGAGGCAGTAGAATTAATAAGGGGGCCCAAAGGAACCGAAGTCGCCCTTACTATTTTGCGAAAAGAATGGGATTTGCCTAAAGAATTTAAGGTTAAGAGAGCGGTAATTGAAATTCCTTCTTTAAAATGGGAACTAAAAGAAGGAGAGATTGCTTATATTCAATTGTATCAATTTACCGAAAAGGCTAGTTCTGATTTTAAAAAGGCCGCCCTTGAAATCTTGAATAGTCCGGCCAAAAAAATTATATTAGATGTTAGGAATAATCCCGGAGGCTATTTAAGGGTGGTTCAAGATATTGCTGGTTGGTTTCTGGAAAGAGGAAAGATGGTCGCCATTGAAGACTTTGGCAAAAATAAAAAAAAGAATTACTATAAATCTCAGGGGCCAGCCAGTTTTTTGGATTATCCGTTAGTGGTTTTAATTAACGAAGGTTCGGCTTCTGGATCAGAAATATTAGCAGGTGCCTTAAGAGATAATCGGGGAGTGTTATTAATAGGAGAAAAAACATTTGGAAAGGGTTCTGTCCAAGAGTTAGAAAAATTAAGTGGAGGGTCCTCTTTAAAGGTCACGGTGGCTCATTGGTTGACCCCCAAAGGAGATTTAATCACTGAAAGAGGGTTAGAACCAGATATCAAAGTAGAAATTAGTGAAGAGGATTTTGAGGCAGGAAGAGATCCCCAGTTAGAAAAAGCGATTGAGATTTTGAAAAATTTGTAATATAATTATTTAATATTAAAGAATTAAAGAAAACCTATGAAGGTAGTATTACTTGAAGATGTTGAAAAATTAGGAAAAAAATTTGAGGTCAAAGAAGTATCTGATGGATATGCTAGAAATTATTTAATTCCCAAGGGGTTAGCAAAACCAGCGACCAAAGAGGTTTTAGAATGGGTAAAAATCCAAAAAGAGATTAAAGAAAAAAAAGCAGAGCAAGAACTAAAAAGGGTTCAAGAAATGGCAACCAAGGTGGATGGTCAAGAGGTGGTAATTCCTGTAAAGGTGGGTGAGGAAGGTCAATTATATGAATCAGTGGGGGTTCAAAAGATTTGGGAAGAACTCAAAAAATTAGGTTTTGGTTTAAAAAAGAACCAGATTGAACTGGAAAAGCCAATAAAAGAATTGGGGGAATTTCCGGTGAAAGTAAAATTTGATCACAACCTAGAAGCAGAAATAAAGGTGATTGTCGTTGAGGAAGAAGAGTAATAATTTTAACAAACAATCATTCGCTCATGCCAAAACCAAGATATATCTTTTTAGCCGGCGGAGTAATGTCTGGAGTAGGGAAGGGTGTGGCTACAGCCTCTATTGGCTGTATTTTAAAATCTAAGGGTTTTAAGGTAACCGCCCTTAAAATAGATCCTTATATCAATGTTGATGCTGGCACAATGAACCCCATAGAACATGGGGAAATTTTTGTGACCGATGATGGGGCGGAATGCGATCAAGATATAGGAAACTATGAACGTTTTTTGGAAGAAGAAATGAGTTCGGATAACTATTTAACTACCGGAAGGGTCTATCAAGCAGTAATTAACAAAGAAAGAAATTTAGAGTATGGGGGAAGGTGTGTAGAGGTAGTGCCTGATATTCCCAACGAAGTAATTTTCAGAATTAAAAAAGTAGCCAAAAAAACAAGGGCTGATTTTGTTTTAATAGAGATTGGTGGCACGGTAGGGGAGTATCAAAATCTTTTGTTTTTGGAGGCAGCCAGAATGATGAAACTGAAAAACCCAAGAGATGTAATTTTTGTTTTGATTTCTTATCTACCCATTCCTGAAAAAATTGGAGAGATGAAAACCAAGCCCACCCAAACGGCGGCCCGCCTTCTAAACGAAGCTGGCATCCAACCAGATATCATCTTGGGCCGGGCCTCTGTTCCCCTAGATGAACCCCGAAAAAGAAAAATCTCAATTTTCTGTAATATAACCAAGGAAGACATAATTTCCGCTCCTGATGTAGATTTTATTTATGAAATCCCTCTTAATTTTGAAAAAGAGAATTTGGGAAATAGGATTTTAAAAAAATTTGGTTTAAGAACCAAAAAACAAAATCTGAGAGATTGGAAAAGACTGGTAGGCTCAATTAAAAAATCAAAAAAACCAGTAAAGATTGGAATAGTGGGAAAGTACTTTGCCACCGGAAAGTTTACCTTGGTGGATTCTTACATTTCAGTGATTGAAGCAGTAAAACATGCAAGTTGGGCCCTAAAAAGAAAACCAGAAATTTATTGGCTAGACGCTGAAAAATATGAAAAACGCCCCCAAAAATTAAAAGAGTTAAAAAAATATGATGGGATAATTGTCCCGGGCGGATTTGGAAAAAGAGGAATAGAAGGAAAAATTAAAACCATTTCTTTTTGTAGAAGAAACAGAATTCCTTTTTTGGGGTTGTGTTTGGGAATGCAATTAGCGGTGATAGAGTTTGCTCGCAATGTAGCCAATCTAAAAAAAGCAAATTCTAGTGAGTTTAACCCAAAATCTCCTTATTTGGTGATCGATGTAATGCCAGAACAAAAAGCATTATTAAAAGAGAAAAGGTACGGAGGAACAATGAGATTAGGGGCTTATAAATGTGAAATAAAAAAAGGAACCAAAAGCTGGCAGGCCTACAAAAAGAAAATTGTTTTTGAGAGGCACCGCCATCGCTATGAATTCAACAACGATTTCAGAGAAATTTTGGAAAAAAAAGGACTGGTGATTTCTGGAATTAATCCCGAAAGAAATTTAGTAGAAATTATTGAATTAAAAAACCACCCATATTTTGTGGCCAGCCAGTTTCATCCTGAATTCAAATCAAGGCCCCTCCATCCCCATCCTTTGTTTAAAGAGTTTATTGCTTCAGCTATAAAGAAAAAATAGAAAAATTATTTTTCTTCAATATTTACCACCTTAACAATTCGTTGAGAACCATCAAACCCCTTTTTTCTTTTAGTAGTAAACCTGACAATCCCTTCTTTTAAAGCATAGAGGGTATCATCCCTGCCCCGAGCAACATTTTTCCCCGGCAAAAATTTGGTGCCTCTTTGACGAACCAAAACCTGACCAACCCTTGCTCTTTGGCCACCAAATAACTTCACCCCTAAATATTTAGGCCTAGAATCTCTTCCTAATTTAGTTACTCCAGCAGCTTTTGTCTTAGCCATAGATATCCTATGTTAGCAAAAATCAAAAATTTTGTCAAAGAATACCAAGCAGATATTATCTTGGTTATAGGAGTAATCTTAATTGCTCTTTTGTCTTTTGCTTTAGGTTATATTGTGGCCAAAGATCAATTAAAAGAACCCATTAAAATTGAAATAGAAAAAGAAATCCAATAATGGTTTAATTAAAAATTTATGAAAGTAGCCATCGTTGGCGGAGGAACCTCTGGATTATATTTAGCCTGGAAACTCTCCCAAAAAGGAGAAGGGGTTGTGGTTTTTGAGAAAAAGAAAAAAATTGGCAAAGAGGTTTGTTCTGGTTTATTCAGTGAAAGAATTTTAGAATTCATTCCAGAGAGTAGGGGATTGGTTGAAAATCAAATAAGGTTTTGTAAAATCCATTTTCCCAAAAGGACCATTTTTCTCCAATTTTCTAAAAGGTTTTTAGTAATGAATCATTTAAAATTAGACGAAACCCTATTTCATTTAGCCAAAAAAGAAGGGGCTAAAATCCTTTTAGGCGTTCAAATAAAAAAAGAAGATTTTGGAGAATTAGAAAAGAAATTTGATAGGATCTTGGGAGCCGATGGTCCTTTTTCTGTAACCCGAAAATATTTAAAATTAAAAAACCCTTCTTTGAGATTAGCCTTTCAAGGTTTTATAGGGTTTAGTAATGATTTAGAAGGTTTAATTGATAAAGAAACAGTAGAAACCTGGCCAACCAGAAATGGTTTTATTTGGAAAATCCCAAGAAAAGAAAAAATAGAATATGGAATTATTGAAAGAATAGGGGAGTCAAAAAAATTTTTTGAAGAATTTTTAAAAAAAAGAGGGCTCAAATTAAAAAATCTAAGATCTGCCTTTGTGCCCCAAGGAATGGTTTTTTTAAAAAACCCAAAAATCACTCTTTGTGGCGACGCTTTAGGGTTAACTAAACCTTGGTCTGGAGGAGGGGTTATTTGGCAAATAATGGCTAATAATCTTTGCTTGAAAAATTTTCCAGATTTTTTAAAATATCAAAAAGACTTAAAAAGGTTTTTTTTAAAAAAAATAATTTTCTCTAGGATCATCACCAGATTGGTTTATTTTTTTGGTTTTTATTTTCCCTGGATTTTCCCTAAAAAAATAAAAGTAGAATCTGATTTTCTTTTATGAAAGAAATTTTTCCCAAACATATAGCTTTGATTCCTGATGGAAACCGGCGGTGGGCCAAGAGAAGAAAACTCCCACCTTGGTTGGGCCATCAAGAGGGTCTTAAGGCATTAGAAAAAATTTTAGAAAAAGCCCTGGAATTAAAAGTTCCTTATTTTACTTTTTGGGGAAGTTCTTGGGATAATCTAACCAAAAGACCTAAAAGAGAAGTCAATTTTTTAATCAAGGTTTATAATCAAGGTTTAAAAAAAATCTTAAAAGAAAAAAGGGTTCACCAACACAAAGTAAGGGTTAGAATAATTGGCCGCTGGTCAAAAATTTTGCCATCTAATACTAAAAAACTAATCAAAGAAGTCACAAAACTTACCAAAAACTATCAAAAACATCATCTTACCTTTCTTTTGGCTTATGATGGTAGAGACGAGATGATAGATTGCATTAAAAATATCATTAAAAAGAAAATTCCTCCCCAAAAAATTACTCCCCAAACAATTAAAGAACATCTTTGGACTAAAGATTTACCACCGGTAGATTTAATAATTAGGACAGGTTGTGAAAATGATCCTCATAATTCGGCTGGTTTTATGATGTGGGAGACCGCTTATTCCCAGTGGTATTTCACCAAAACCCTTTTCCCAGATTTTTCTCCTCAAGAATTTATAAAGGCTCTCAAAAGCTACTCCCAGAGAGAAAGGAGGTTGGGAGCCTGATTCCTATTTTTTAGTAAATCCGTGATATTTTCTATGAATTTCTCTTAATTGAGGCCTGGTGACATGGGTATAGATTTGAGTAGTGGAGATGTTTTTGTGGCCCAAAAACTCTTGGACAATTCTCACATCTACACCTTTCTTTAAGAGGTCGGTGGCAAAACTATGGCGAATAGTATGAGGTGTAGTAGTGATGGGACAGCCAGCCAAAACAGCATATTTTTTGACCAATAATTCTACTGCCCGAACCGTCAACCTCTTTCCAGCCTTATTTTTGGGCCCTTTATAACTAATAAAAAGGGCTTTTTCTTTATCTTTTCTGGCTTCTAAATATTTTTTCAACCAATATAAAGCCCTTTCTGAAAAATAAACAGTTCGGGGTCTGCCGCCCTTACCAACGATTCCTAATTCTAAATCTTTTTTATTTTGAAGATTAACGAACTGACGACGGTCAAGGGCTACTAATTCTGAAACCCGCAATCCGGTAGAAAAGAAAACTTCTAAAATGGCCTTATCTCTCAAACCCACAATGCTTTCTGGATTAGGAGCAGCCAAAAGTTTTTCAATTTGTTCTAGGTCCAGAAATTTAATCACTCTTTCTTTTTGTTTTACCAGTTTAATTTTTTCGGCTGGCAAAGACAAAATTCCTCTTTCAGCAAAATAATTCAAAAAATTCCTTAAAGCAATAAGGTAGTAATTTTGAGTAGATCTTTTGATTGGTTCTTTAGTGGCCCTGTTAAAACTTTGGGAAAGAAAGAAACGATACTTTCTTATATGATCTTCAGAAAGTTGGTGGGGTAAAAGATTTTCAAGATTGTTTTTTTTGAGCCAATCTTCAAATTTTTTTAAAAATCTTCTATAGGTCTGTTGAGATCTTACTGACAGACCTCTTTCCACATCTAAATATTCTAAAAAATCGTCAATATGGGAAATGATGGGTCTAGAATCTTTTTTCATAATTCAGGGGAGGGGTCCAAAAAGATTAATTTAAGGGCCTTATTTTACTACGATAAAGGTACATTATGCGAAGTTACTTCTACTTTAAAAATAACAAACCAAAACGCTTTGTCAAGCCAAAAAGTCCTTTCCCCCGCTAAAAACTAAACAGTTTTTTAAATTTCTGCCAAAAGGATTCTTTTACTTTGGGAATTTCTTTTCTTATCTCTTCTTTTTCTTTCTGAAACTCTTTTTCGATTTGAGGAACTTTTTTTTGAAAATGGGTTTTCAAATAAGGCTCCAAAAAGTTATCCCATATTTTCACTTTTAGCCAATTTAAAACTTTAAAGATGGCTGGCCAAACCTCTTTTTGCCAAAGATCCTTTATTAAAAAAGGAATATCATTTAAAAAGCTTTTTATCCAACCCCAGGACTCCTCTAAGGTTTGAGGTGGTCTAATCATAGAAAGTTCTTGAGCAAAACAAAAAACAGGGCTTAAAAAAATAATTAAAAAAGATAGAGCAAAAATGGTTTTGTTGATCATAGTTTCTTTTTTGCTTCTTTAATCCTTTTTAAGGTTTTCTCTTTTCCCAAAATCTCAGCAATCTCAAAAGGTCCGGCTGAAGCCTCCTTACCACTTAGGGCCACCCTTAGGGGCCATAAAAAATATCCCCTATCTATTCTTTTTACAGGCTCTGTTTTTCCAGAAGCCAACTCCCCTACTCTACCTATTTCCCTAACAAAATTCTCAGCTTCTTCCAAAAGAACCTTTTCCAGATATTCTCTGTTCCATAAGTTTTCTTTAATTTTAGACAATACTTTTTCTAATTTGTCAAGGGCTTGTTTAACTTCTTTATCTGTCATATTTCTCCATTTAAGTAGATTTTTATCAAACTCTAATTTTTCTTTAAAGAAAAAGTCTGTCAATTCTGGTAATTCTGAAAGCTTTTTTAATCTTTCTTGATAAATTTTGACTATCTTTTCTAAATAATTAATATCCACTATTTCTCTGGTTTCTATTATCTTAAATTTTTCTGAAGTTTCAGAAACCCTCTCTATTAATTTTTTTTCTATTAAATAAGGGAGGCATAGTTGGGTTAATTTATCTGTGGGTTTTTGCCGAATATAAAAACCATTTAAAAAATCTAATCTTTTGATATTAAAGACAGCCCCAGATTTTTGAATCCTTTCAATTGAAAAATCCTTGATTAGGGCAGGCAAAGAATAAATCTCTCTCTCGGTCCCTGGATTCCAGCCCAAAAAGGCAATGAAATTAATAATGGCTTCTGGTAAATATCCTTGTCTTTTGTATTCAGATACCGCCACCGCTCCATGCCTCTTGCTTAGTTTTGAACGATCGGGTCCTAAAATCAAAGGTAGATGTCCGTACTGAGGGCTTGGAAAGCCTAAGGCTTCCTGTAAAAGGATTTGTTTTGGAGTATTAGAGATATGCTCTTCTCCTCTTAAAACATGGGAGATTTTCATCTCAAAATCATCTATTACTACTGCAAAATTATAAAGAGGAGAGGTTAAATCTTTGGCAATAGAAAAATCTCCAATGAGAGAAGTGTCAAATTCAATCTCTCCCTTCACTAGATCATTAAATTTTATCTTCTTTGTTGGGGTTTTAAATCTTATAATCGCTTTCTTCCCTTCCTTTAGGTATTTTTTTACCGTTTTTTCGTCTAAATTACGGCACTTCCCATTATAAATAGGAGGTTGGCCGATAGAAAGGAAATATTGTCTTTGACTCTCCAACTCTTCTTCAGAGCAAAA
Organism: uncultured Candidatus Saccharibacteria bacterium; assembly: GCA_964546415.1. Classification (GTDB taxonomy): domain Bacteria; phylum Patescibacteriota; class Minisyncoccia; order Minisyncoccales; family CAZJJV01; genus CAZJJV01. Next base: position 20,757 of record CAZJJV010000001.1, on the reverse strand, counting down.
ACAATAATAAGCCTTCCCTTCCTTTATTAAATTTTCTAAATATTTTTTATAAATTTCTCCTCTTTCTGACTGACGATATGGCCCATAGGGTCCCCCAATATCTGGCCCCTCATCCCATTCAACTCCTAACCATTTTAGGGTCTCTGTAATGTCTTTCTCAAATTTTGGATCTGATCTTTCTGCGTCTGTATCTTCAATCCTCAAAACAAAAACCCCATTATGTTTTTTGGCAAAAAGATAATTAAAAAGGGCGGTCCTAGCCAAGCCCACATGCATAAATCCCGTTGGCGAAGGAGCAATTCTCACCCTCACCTCACCGGGCTTCATAAACTTAAAATCTTCTTTGTCCATAAGATTCCCTAGATTATTGTAACATAAAAATAAAGAAAATATGAGGGCTAAAACCCTTGAAAAGAAAGATAATCTAAAAGATATTCAGCAATTATTCTACCTGCTCGAGGACAAGAAAATTCCTTAGCTCTTTCTGACATTTCGGTTAAAAAATCAGGTCGAGAAAAAAGATAGCGAATTTTTTCCAAGAAAAAGCGGGGTGTAAAATTCTCCTCTTCTATTACAATTGCTGCTCCTGTTTGAGCATAAGCGTAGGCGTTTTTAATCTGATGACCTTGGGCTGATTCAGGCAAAGGAATTAAAATGCTTGGTTTGGCGGCAGCCGCAATTTCAAAAATGGTACCAGAACCTGCCCGAGCCACTATCAAATCAGCCGCCTGATAGGCGTGTTTTAATTCAATCTCTCTTAAGAGGGGGTAAAAATGATAATACTTTTTTAATTCTTCGGGCAAGATAACTGCTACCTCCCTTTCTACTTCTTTAAAGTTTCTCTCCCCTACTTGATGAATGATTTCGAACTCTTTTAAAAACTCAGGTAAAATAGTTAAAATTAAATCGTTAATGCGCTGAGCGCCCTGAGATCCGCCCAGTATTAAAATTACCGGTTTTTCTCCAGAAATCTCAAATAATTCCTTGGCAACCTCTTTTGATCCTTCCCAAATTCCGGGCCGAATAGGATTGCCAACCACAATTATTTTTTTAGGAGAAAAATATTCTGTTTTAGGAAAAGAGACAAATATATCTACCGCAAACTTTGACAATATTTTATTGGCTAAACCAGGGGCTATATCCGATTCATGAAGAAAAATGGGCACCCCCAATAGCCAGCCTGCTAGCACTGGTGGAAAAGACCCATACCCGCCCTTGCTAAAAATTGCATCAGGGGCCCAAAAGAAAATATAAAAGAAAGATTGTAAAAATCCTATAGGCAACTTTAAAAGATCAATAAAGTTTAAAATCAAACTTGAAATATTCAGATAACGCCTTATCTTACCTGCCCAAATTGACTTTACTTTAATTCCTTCTTGGGAAAGCAAGGTTTCAGCAAAATCATCCTCTGGCCCCAAATAAAACAATTCTAAGGGTTCTGGCCTGGTCCAGGCCAGCCTTAACTCTCGGGCTACTGCCAAGATGGGAAAGATATGTCCTCCAGTGCCACCTCCGGTAAATAAAACCTTCATAGTTTTGTTTTTTTAGAAATGTTTAATAATATCCCTACAGCCATTAACTCAGCCAACAAGTGAGAACTTCCATAACTGACAAAAGGTAAAGGAATTCCAGTTAAGGGGAAAACGCCAATCATTGCTCCTATATTAACAAAACTTTGAAGAGAAATCCAGATTCCGATTCCCAAGCCTACCAATTGAGAAAATTTATCGGGGTTATTTTTACTGATTTTAAAGACGCGCCAGAAAAAAAGCAAAAACAAAGAAATCAAAATTAAACATCCAAAAAACCCTGCCTCTTCAGCAAAAATGGCAAAAATCGAGTCAGAAATTGTTTGGGGAAGCAAACCAAATTTTTGGCCCGACATAGTCCCTAAACCCAATCCAAAAATCCCCCCTGAACCAATAGCAATTGAGGCCTGTTTTAATTGATAACCTATCCCCATTGGATCTACCTCCGGATTTAAAAACACCAGAAATCGAGCCATCCGATAGGGGGCAAATTTAATAAGACCCAAAAGACCCAATAGTCCTATAAAAAATACTAAAAAACTATGCCAGAGAGGGGTGCCAGCCAAAAAATACATTAAACCTCCGGTAGCAAAAATAATACCCAGGGTACTAATATTGGGTTGGCGGATTAAACAAACTGAAATTAACCCCATTATTATTATAAAAGCAGCCAAGGTTTGGGCTAAATGTTTTTTTTGTTGATAGGGTTTGATTTTTTCACTAGAGGTGCGTTGGGCCAACCAAGAGGCTAAATAAAGAATGAAGCTCAATTTGAGAAACTCGGCTGGCTGAAAAGAAATAAACCCCAGGTTGACCCAACGGGTTGCTCCCCCTGCTCTTATTCCGAGCCCGGGCAAAAAAACCATTATCAAAAAAATTAGGTTCAGTAAAAAAATCTTGGGGCTCCATTTTTTAATTAATTCTAAAGGAATTCTTGAGATTAAAAGGGCTAAAACCAGGCCAGGTGCTAAACCCAAAAGAAGTTGGCGTTGTAAAAAATAAAAGGGGACGCCAAATCTTTCTAAAGAAAAAGGGGCAGAAACACTAGCCAAAACCAAAACTCCCAAAAGAATGAGGATTCCTAAAATGGCTACCAATCCAAAATCAGGATATTTTTTTCTTTTTGGCATAAAGTTTCACGTATTTTTTAAATAATTTTCCTCTCTCTTTATAATCCCTAAAAAGACTAAAGCTTGGGTAAGCGGGAGAAAGAAGACAGGCCTTGCCTTTTTCTGTGTTTTGATAAGCGATTTTCACAGCATCTTTCATATTATCCACAAAGAAAAATTTTATTTTTTTAATTCTCTTTTTAAAATTAGATCTTCTTTCTGCTGTTTCAATGATTTTTTGATAAATCTTTTCTCCAGTATCAGGAAAAAAGATAATGTTTTTAATCTGGCTTTTTAAAATCTTTTCTGCCAACTCTTCCACCTCAGTATAATTTTCCGATCCTCCCAAAAAGATGGTCTGAAGATTTTTAGCCAAGGCTTTTATAGCAAAAATGGTGCTTTGGGGAATGGTGGCTAAAGAATCGTTATAAAATTTTATTTTTTTAAATTCTCCCACAAATTCTAAGCGATGAGGTAATCCTTTAAATTTTTTTATTGTCTCAAAAATTATTTTTTGGGGAACATTTAAAAGTTTGGCTGTCAAGAAAACAGCCTTTAAAATTGTAGGATGAACTATGGTGGGACTTTGAGGAATTTTTTTGGAATATGGTAAAGCAGAAGAAATAGGAATTTTCTTTGCTGGAGATTTTTTTATAATTTTTTTAATTAGCGGATCTTTATCGTTATAAATTAAAATATCGGAACTTTTTTGGTAGCGACAAATATTGGTTTTGGCTAAAATATATTCTTTAAAACTTTTGAAAAAATCCAAGTGGGCAGGATACAAATTTAAAAAAATTGCTATCTGGGGAGATCTTTTAAGTTTGTAAAGTTGATGGCTAGAGACCTCATAAATGTATAAAACCTTGGGATCAGAAAGGGCAAGTTTGTAGGTTTTCAAAAGATAACCCAGGGCCGGTCTTTCAATGTTCCCTATTAAAAATGGTTTGTATCCTCCTTTTCTTAAAATTTTTTCTAAAAGAAAACTGGTTGTTCCCTTCCCCTTGGTGCCTGTAATACCAATAATTTTAGCCGGGCAATTTTTGAAAAAAAGCTCGGTTTGGGAGGTTATCCTTTTTTCCCGATAGGCCCTTTCTATTTCTGGAAGATGAATGGGAATACCAGGAGATTTTATAATTAAATCATATTTTTTAAGGGCTTTTAGATAATTTTTTCCTAGGTGCCACCTGACTTTCTCTTTTTTTTTGATTTTTTCTTTCACTTTCTCGTTAGAATCTGCAATTCCTAAAATTTTTTTAGGAAAAAGTTTTCTTAAACAAAAAAAGGTATCTAGGCCCTCTCTGCCCAAACCCAAAATCAAAATTTTTTTATCTTTTAATTCTTCCAAGAGCATTCTTTTATTTTTTTCGCATTGTTGGAAATAGGATTACCTCTCTTAAACTGTGAGAATTAGTTAAGATGGCTACCAATCTATCAATTCCCATTCCAAAACCAGCAGCCGGGGGCATTCCATATTCTAGGGCTTCTAAGAAATCCTCATCTAATCTTTGGGCTTCTTTTATTCCTTCCACATATAACTTTTCTTGTTCTTTTAATCTCTTCCTTTGCTCTATAGGATCATTCAATTCTGAAAAGGCGTTAATTAATTCAAAACCAGCCACAATTAATTGAAAATTAGCCAGTTTTTGAGGGTTCTTATCTAAGGGCTTGGCTAGGGCTTGAAAACCTGCTGGATAATGAATGACAAAGGTGGGTTGGTAAATCTTGGGCCGACAAACCTTTTTCACAATCTCATCAGCCACCTCCACCTTGGTGGCCCTTTTAGTTACCTTCAAACCCAATTTTTTTGCTTTTTCTTTTAAGGCAGAGAGGTTAATTTCTTCATAGTTGATGCCCGCATATTTCCTTAAAAGCTGATCAAATTCAATTCTTTGCCAAGGAGGCCTGAAGTTAATTTTCTTGCCCTCATAAACTATTTCTGTTTTTTTAAAAATTTTCTTTAACAGATATTCAAACATTTTTTCTGTTAGTTTCATCAAATCTTTATAATCTGCATAAGCCCAATAAAATTCCAACATAGTAAAATCTGGATTGTGTTGGCGATCAACTCCTTCATTACGAAAACACTTTCCGATCTCATACACCTTTTCAAACCCTCCTACTAATAATCTCTTCAAATAAAGTTCAGGGGCAATTCTTAAATATAGGTCTATATCTAAGGCGTTGAGGTGGGTTTTAAAAGGCCTCGCCCTTGCTCCTCCATAAAGAGGCTGCAAAATAGGGGTTTCCACCTCTAAAAATCCTTCTTTATTTAAAAAATTTCTAATTTCTTTTAAGGTTTGGGCCCTTATTTCAAATTTTCTCTTCACTTCTGGATTAAAAAGCAAATCTAAATATCTTTTTCTAAACCTTTCTTCAATGTCTTTCAATCCATGCCATTTCTCAGGTAAGGGTAAAAGGGATTTAGCCAACATTTTATAATCTGCCACCCCAATTGTCTTCTCTCCTCTTTTGGTTTTAAAAAGTAGGCCCCTTGTTTCAACAAAATCCCCAATATCAAAGTGATCCAAAAAAAACTGATAAGCTTTTGGCCCCACCATATCTTTTCTTAAAAAAGCCTGGATTTTCCCGGTTCCGTCTTCAATATCAAAAAAACTGGCTCCGCCATGGATTCTTAAAGATCTTATTCTACCCGCTAGCACTATTTCTTTTTTTGATCTAGAAAGTTTAGTAAAGTTTTTCAAAGCTTCTTTTATTGTGTGGGTCCTTTTGGTTTTTCCAGGATAAGGAAGAATTTGAGCCCTCTTTAAGGCCTCTAATTTTTTTAATCTTACCTTTTTGATTTCTTCAATAGTAGCCATCTTTTTTTATTTTAACTTAATTCTTAGAGTCGGTCAAAATGAAAAAATCTAACAAAACTGAGAAATAATTTAATTTTTTAGGGCTTTACCAACCAAATAATTTGGTTTGGTTTTTATAATCTTCACTCTTTGCCACTCCCCTACCTTGCCCTCTTTTAAAATTACCGCCTTGTAAGAATCTGGCCTAGCCAAAAAACTATTTCCTCTTTTCTCAACAATCAAAACCTTCAAGGTTTTTCCCAAGTATTTTCTGCTCTGCTCTTTGGCAATTTCTTTCCATACCCTTGTTAATATTTTAGATCTCTCTTTTTTAATCCTATCTGGAAAATCTTTTAAATGATCGCAGAGAGATCCTTTTCTTTTAGAAAACTTGAAAATATGGAGAATGTCGGGTTTTATCTTTTTCACCAAAGACAGGGTCTCTTTAAAATCTCTTTCGCTCTCTCCTGGAAATCCTACAATAACATCAGTAGCCAACAAACCTCTTTTAAATTTTCTTCTAAATCCTTTTACTAATCTTAAAATGTCCTCTCTTTTATAACCTCGTCCCATTGCCTTTAAAATATTGTTAGAACCTGATTGGAAAGGTAAGTGTAAGAATTTATAAAATTTATCATCTTTTAGAATTTTTAAAATCTGGTTAAAAATTCTTTTCGCATATTGAGGGTTCATCATTCCTAATCTTACCTTAAAACTCCCTTGAATTTTAGCAATTTCTTTCAAAAGATCTCCTAATTCCATTTTTCCTTTATCTAATCCATAGATTGCTAAATCCTGGGAGGTTAACTGGATTTCTTTGGCTCCCATTGAAATGGCTGATTTTATATTTTCTAAAATTGCTTCCTTTTTAAAACTCTTTAATTTTTTTCTGGCTAATCTGGTCACGCAATAAGCACAAGAAGACAGGCAACCTTCTGAAATAGGAATAATCGCTACACAGCTTTCTTTATTTAAAGCAACGCACCCCAACCTTGCCTTATCTAAAAACCTTGTCTTCAGAGAGATTGTTTTTTTGCCCCTTAAAACCCCTTTAATCACCTTGGGTAAATCCAAAATATTAGTAGGACCCACCATTCCATCTGCTATATTCTTTGCTACCTCAGGGGAAATCAATGGCAAACAACCGGCTAAAACTATTTTTTTTCTTTTTCTTTTCAGCTCCTTAGCTTTTTTAATAATCTTTAGTTCGGTTTTTTCTACCACCCCACAGGTATTCAAAATAACAAAATCGGCCTCTTTTTCTGAGGCCTCCTTGTGGAACTTGGCGACAACCCTTCTTATTAATGCTGAATCTGCTTGGTTTAATTTGCAACCAAAGGTAACCAAACAAAATTTTGCCATGTGCCCCCACTAGGAATCGAACCCAGATCAACGGCTTAAAAGGCCGCTGCTCTACCATTGAGCTATGGGGGCTACAATCCTTCTTCTCTTAATTTCTTCAAAATTTCTTTTTGTTTTTTGGTCAATTTCTTTGGAGTTTTCACAACCAGATTTACATAAAGATTACCTCTGCCACGGCCAGCAAAATGAGGAATTCCTTTTTTAGAAATTTTAAATATCTTTCCAGATTCAGTTCCAGGAGGTACCCTTAATAAAATCTTTTTCCCTTCCAGGGTAGGCACCTCTACCTCATCTCCCAAAGCTGCCTGGGTAAAACTAATAGGTACTGACACAAAAAGATCATCTCCCTTCCTTTCAAAAACAGGATGTTTTTTCACGATTATCCTTACATATAAATCTCCGTTTTTTCCTCCCCTCCTACCGGCCTCTCCCTTTCCTTCAATTTTTATTATTTGATTTGTATCCACCCCAGGGGGAACCCAAACGCTAATCTCTTCTTCTCCTTTTATTCTTCCTTCTCCTCGGCAAACATTACATAAATTTTCTGGCCTAAAACCCTCTCCCCCACATTCTGGACAGGTTGTATATCTGGTGAAAGAACCAAAAAGGGTTTGTTTGATCTCTTGAACCTGCCCTGTCCCTCGGCATGAAAAACACTCTTTTATTTTACTCCCTGGTTCCGCTCCGCTCCCTTGACAACGAGAACAAACAACATATTTTTTTAATTTAATCTTTTTTTCTGTTCCTTTTAAGGTGTCTTCCAGGGGAATCTCTATCTCTATACTAATGTCTTTTCCTTTTTTAATATCTCTCTTTCTTTTTCTAAAAGGGCCAAACCCAAAAAATTCCTCAATGATTTCTTCTAGGTCCTCAAAATCAAAACCTCCAGATTTTGGCCAACTCCATTGAAAATCAAATCCCTCCCCGGTCCTACCTCTTACTCCCTCAAAAACCCTTCCATATTTATCATACTGAGCCCTCTTTTCTTTATCAGATAAAACCTGATAGGCCTCATTTATCTCTTTAAATTTTTTTTCGTCTCCTCCTCTTTTGTCAGGATGATATTTATGGGCCAACCTGTAATAAGCCCTTTTTATCTCTTCAGGGGAAGCATCTCGAGAAACGCCTAAAATTTTATAATAGTCCTTCATGGTTTAATGCTTTATATAAATATTTATTTTTCTCGATATTCTCCTTCCTCTGGTTCTTCTGGTTTTTCTGGCTCTTTCTGAGAAGGTTCCTGGGCCTGATCTCTTTTATACATTTCAGTTCCTATCTTTTGAATCACTTGGGAAAGTTCTGCGGTTTTTTGTTTTATATCTTCTATATTATCTTTTTCTTTTACTTTTTTCAACCCCTCTAACTTTTCGTTTATTTCTTTTTTGAGTTCCTCAGAAATCTTGTCTCCTGATTCTTTTAGGGTTTTTTCGGTAGTATAAATTAAATTATCTGCCACATTCCTTGCCTCTACCAATTCCCTCTTCTTTTTGTCTTCTTCGGCATACATTTGAGCCTCTTTTTTCATTCTTTCTATCTCTTCTTTTGAGAGACCCAAAGATCCCTCAATCCTGATTGACTGACTCTTGCCAGTTGCTTTATCTTTGGCAGTAACAGTTAAAATCCCATTAGTGTCTACATCAAAGGTTACCTCAATCTGGGGCACCCCCCGAGGAGCAGGTGGAATTCCCTCTAAAATAAATCTCCCTAAAGAGCGGCAATCTTGAGCCATAGGTCGTTCCCCCTGTAATACATTAATTTCTACTGAGGTTTGATTATCAGTAGCAGTAGAAAAAATCTGGGTTTTGGAGGTAGGAATAGTAGTGTTTTTGGGAATCATTATAGTATTAATTCCTCCTAGGGTTTCTATCCCCAAAGATAAAGGCAAAACATCTAACAATAAAACGGACTTTATTTCTCCTTCTGGGGCCCTTCCTTCTTCTTTGGCTTTGAGGATTTCGGCCTGAATAGCGGCTCCCATTGCCACCACCTCTTCAGGATGAATGGTTTTATTGGGTTCTTTGCCAAAAAAATCTTTTACCGCCTGGCGAACCTGTGGAATTAAGGTGGTCCCACCCACCAAAACTATCTCATCAATATCTTCTTTTTTTAACTTTGCCTCCTCTAATGTCTTTTTTACCCTCTCGATGGACTTCTCTACTAAATCCCGGGTCATCTCTTCAAATTGGGCTCGGGTTATTTTGTAAAGTAAATGCTTGGGACCGGCTGAATCAGCCGAAATAAAAGGAAGGTTGATCTCAGTTTCTAAGGCACTAGACAATTCAATTTTTGCTTTCTCTGAAGCGTCTTTAATTCTTTGTAAAGCCATGGAGTCTTTTGTTAAATCAATCCCTTCCTCTTTCTTGAACTTCTCTACAACCCAACTAAGAATTTGTTGATCGAAATCCTCTCCTCCTAAATGGGCCTCTCCTCCGGTAGCCAAAACCTCTACCGCTTCTGGAGAAACATCCAAAATGGTCACATCAAATGTTCCTCCCCCAAAATCATAAACCAATACTTTCTCTTGCTTCTTTTTTCCCAAACCATAAGCTAAGGCGGCTGCTGTCGGTTCGTTGATAATCCGATAAACCTTAAAGCCGGCGATTTCGCCAGCCGCCTTGGTGGCTCTCCTCTGAGAATCATCGAAATTAGCCGGACAAGTAATAACCGCTCCTTCAACCTTTTCCCCCAGTTTTTCTTCGGCGTCTAATTTTATTTTCTGCAAAATCATAGCCGAAATCTCAATTGGGGTGTACCACTTCTCTCCCATTTTAATTTCAACCCGGCCCTCTTTTCCTTCTCTGGTTTCGTAGGGCAACCTTTTTAGTTCTTTTTGAACCTCGGGGTCAGACCATCTTCTACCAATAAACCTTTTTACAGCAAAAATGGTATTTTGGGGATTGGTAATAGCCTGTCTCTTAGCCAAATCTCCAATCAATCTTTCGCCTGATTTTGAAATAGCCACCATTGAGGGAATCAAAATCGAACCCTCTCTGGATTCCAAACACTTCGGCTCTCCATGTAAAATGGCGGCCATTTTTGAAATAGAGGTTCCCAAATCAATACCTAATACCTTTGCCATTTCATTAATTGACCAAATGGCAATTTGGTCCTGACCCTGAAATCGTCAATCCACCAAATAGCCAAATGGCCAAATTATTATTTTATTTTTTAACCTTTATTTTAATTGGCTTTTTCTTTTCCTTTTTGGGCTTGGCTTTAGGAATAACCACTTTTAAAATTCCGTCTCCATACTCAGCATTAGCCTTCTCTCCTATCACCTCTGAGGGTAATGAAACAATTCTCTTGAAGAGTCCTGCCGAAATCTCTTTTCGATAATAACCCTTACCCTTTTCTTCTTTCTTTTCTTTTGTCTTGGCTTCAATCTTTAAGGCGTTATCTTTAATCTCTACCTCAATATTCTTTGGATCTACTCCCGGCAATTCCACCTCAGCCACCACATTACCATTGTCCTCATAGATATCCATTCGGGGGGTTCTTATCATTGGCACTCCCTCTCTTAATTTTTTCAACAAGCCCGCTCCCCCAAACCATTCCTCAGGCCATTCTTCCTCAAACCATTTCTCCAAGTCCCAAAAAGGTCTCCAGGGAATCAATGCCATAGTGTTTGTTTTTGTTGGTTAAATAATTAAATAAACTACGACCTTTTCGTTTAAAATTTTATTTTACCACTTTTACCTTGGCTGGCCTTAAAACCCTACCATTAATTTTATAACCTTTCTGGATTTCTTCAATTACCACCCCAGATTCTTTCTCTTTATCCTCTATCGCTTCAATCACCTCACAAAAGGCCGGGTCAAATTTTTCCCCTTTCAGCTCAATTTCTTCTACTCCATTCTGTTTTAAAAACTCTTTTAATTGGTTTTTTATTAAAAGAAGCCCTTTTATGTTTTTGTCTTCTTTTAAATCTTGGGGCAAACTCTTTTCAGCAATTTCAAAATTATCTAAAATAGATAAAATTTTTAAAATCATTCCCTCCTTAGCAAATTCAATTAGACCCTCTGCTCTCTTTAATTCTTCTTTCTTGTAATTTAAGAAATCAGCCCTTGCCCGTTGCCAACCCTCTAAATATTCTTGCTTTGCTTTTTCGCATTCTTGAAGTTTCTTTTTTAATTCTTTTATTTTTTCTTTGAAAGATTCTTCCTTTTTGTCTTTTTCCATAATTTTTATAATTTTTCTAGGAAACGAGCCAAAGATCTCATTAATTTAATGTTTTTGTCGTAATTCATTCTTTTTGGCCCCACAAGAGAAAATATTCCCTCTCTTTGGTCTGGTAATTTATGCCTTGAGGTTAAAATAGCGAAATCTTGACAATTCCTCAGATTGCTTTCTCTCCCAATATAAATATTAATCTCAGAATCAAAAGCCAGCCTTTCTATATTTTCTTCCAACTCTTCCAAAAGTCCCACAAAAGAGAAAAGACGCTTTCTTTCTTTAAATTCTGGTTCTTTTAATACCTCTTCCCAACCCTCTTTCCATATTATTCTTTCCTTCTCTAAATAAGTAAGGGTTAGGGTTTTAGAAAATTGAGATAAGCGTTTAGTTAAGTGTTGGATCGTTTCAAAAACATTTTCAATTTCTTTTTCTATCCAATCTCCAATTTCAAAGAAAGAATCCTTTCTTTTTATTATCTCGTCTACGAAAAACCTATAACCCTTATCAGTAGGAACCCTGCCAGCCGAAGTATGGGGCTGATAAAGATAGCCCTGATCAGTTAATCTTTGCATTTCAATTCTAATGGTAGCCGGAGAAATCCCCCAGTTGTATTTCTCTTCCAATAATTGGGAACTCACTGGTTGAGCGGTGACAATATGTTCTTTCACTATCTTCTTTAAAATTTCAGTTTGCCTTTTGGTCATCATATTATATTTTAACAAACCAAAATTAGCAGTCAAGAGGTTTGAGTGCTAATTTTCGACCCTTCCCCCTCCCATTCGCCTTATCTCACGATCGTGGTATTAAGGCGAATCATTAAGGTTTGGTTTTGGTTTGTTAAAATCTGCTGGGCTTTCCTATTTTAAAATTGTTTCTCTTTTTTTGTTTTGTTAAAATAAAATAATGGCTAGAAAATACTGGTTGATATTATTGTTGGTTTTGCTGATAGCCACCTTCTTTAGGTTTTGGAAAATAAACATCCTCCCCCCTGGCCTTTATCCAGATGAAGCCATTAATGGAAACGAAGCCCTGTTTAGAGCAGGCAAAATATTTTATCCAGAAAACAATGGAAGAGAGGGACTTTTTATTAATTTGGTTTTTGTTTCGTTTTCAATTTTCGGACCCTCAATTCTTTCTTTAAGAATTGTTTCAGCCCTTATAGGAACGCTCACTGTTTTAGGTTTGTTTCTTTTTACCAAAGAGTTATTTACCTTTTCTAATAAAAAATCGCCTTCACCAGAAAGAATTGCCCTTTTGGCCTCTTTTTTCTTGAGTATTTCTTTTTGGCACACAAATTTCTCCAGAATTGCCTTTCGGGGAATTCTCCTGCCTTTTGTTTTGGCCTTTTCTTTTTATTTTTTATTCAGGGCTTTCAACGATCTGAAAGGGTCTTCTCTTTCAAAAAAGACGTATTTGTGGGCAATTTTTGGGGGATTGTTTTTCGGGTTGGGTTTTTACACCTATACTCCCTTTAGAATGGCAGTTTTAATTTTGCCCTTCGTTTTTCTCTTTGGTTGGCTTTATTTCAAACAACAAAACCTTCAAAAAGAATTTGGAAAATTAGTTTCTCTAGCCCTTTTTACTATTTTTCTCGTAGCCCTACCCCTAGGCATTTATTTTCTTTATCATCCAACAGAATTTCTGGAAAGAGCAGGTCCTATTTCTATCTTTTCTGCCCAAAATCCAGCCCAAGAATTTTTAAGGTCTCTCTTGGCTCACCTGGGAATGTTTAATGTTTACGGAGATCCTAACTGGCGTCACAACTTCTCTGGCTCTCCCCAGCTTTTTTGGCCAGTAGGCATTTTGTTTTTAATTGGCTTGTTTTTAACCTTCAAAGAAATCTTTAAAAAAACAAATTATCAAAATAAAAACTACCCACTTCTTACTACTTCTTACCTGCTCTCTTTTACTTTTTTGGCTATGCTTTTGGCTGGAATTTTAACCAGAGAAGGAATACCCCACGCTTTAAGAACCATTGGAACTACCATTCCGGTTTATATCCTTGCCGGTTTGGGGGGTTGGCAAATTTATCAAATTTTAACTCTCTCTACTAAAAATAAACTGCTACTCAAGATAGCCATTTTTCTTTTTTTGGTAGCCCTAATGCTTTTCCAATATAATAAATATTTTGTGAAATGGGCAAATAAAAAAGAGGTCAAAGATGCTTTTTCTCAAAATTATGTTAAAATGGGAGAATATTTAGTTAATCTAAAAAAGGGCCTTTCAAAATATGTGATTGTTAATGTCTCTGGGGTTCCGGTGCCCTATCCTAATGGCATTCCTATGCCAGCCCAAACTATTATGTTTATTGAAAATATAAACCCCACCAAATCAAAAGCAATTTATATTTTGCCCCAAGATTTAGATAAAATAGAAATAAAAAAACCAGCTAAGGTTTTGATAATGCGCCCTGATCAAAAATTATTATCAAAATTATTAAATCTTTTTCCTCAAGGAAATATTGAAATTGAAAAAGGTCCCATCTTTATTTATAATCTCCCAACACCATGACTTTTAAAAAGTGTCTATACAATTTTATAATAGCAGGTCTTTTGGTATTGGTTTTTATTTTGGCTCTTTTTTCAATGAAAGACGATTCTCTTACAATGGATGAGGTGGCCCACCTACCAGCTGGCTATTCTTATTTAACCCAAAAAGACATGAGACTAAACCCTGAACACCCTCCCCTCCTTAAAGACCTGGCCGCCTTTCCCTTACTGTTTATTCAGGAAATAAGGTTTCCTTACGAAATAAAAGATTGGCAAGAAGATATAAATGGCCAATGGGGTTTTGGTTATCACTTCCTTTATCATATGGGAAATCCTGCCGAAAAAATGATCTTTTGGGCTAGAATCCCAATGATTTTACTTTTATGTCTTTTGGGATTTTACATTTTTAGATTCGCTAAAGAATTTTTCGGAAAAGGGGCCGCCCTTTTAGCCCTTTTCTTCTTTGCCTTCTCCCCTACTTTTTTGGCTCATGGAAGACTGGTTACCACTGATGTAGGGGCTGCTTTTGGGGTGGTTTTTGCTACTTTTTATTTTCTAAAAGCCTTAAAATCTCCTAGCAAAAAGAATATTTTATTGGCAGGATTTGCTTTGGGAATAGCAGAGCTTCTTAAATTTTCTTTAATATTATTGATTCCTTTTTTCTTTTTGGTTTCCCTTTTTTGGTGGCTTTTAAAATTAGGAAAAGGGAAAGAAATAATAAAGGTTTTGCTGGCAGTTTTAATTTTGTATTTAATTGTGGTCTGGTTGGTCTATTTTTACCACACCTTTAACTATCCTCCCCAACGCCAGTTAAGAGACACTAAATTTTTACTTTCTTCTTTTTCTGGAGGACCCCTCTCTCTTGAAAAGGCTTGTCTAAAGTTTGGTTCTTTATTAGAACTTTCTCGTTGTCCAGCTGAAATTGTTATTTGGGCTTCAGACAAACCAATATTAAGGAGTTTGGCCCATTATGGATTGGGGCTGTTAATGGTCTTCCAGAGGGCTTCAGGGGGCCACACTACCTACTTTTTGGGAGAGGTTTCAGCTAGTGGCTGGAAAACCTATTTCCCTTTCGTTTACATAATAAAAGAGCCATTAGCCTTTCACCTGTTAACCTTAATTGTTCTTTTGTATCTGGCTTATTTAGTAAAGAGGCCATTTTGGAAGGAAACCATCCCCAGATTAAAAGAATGTCTCAAAAAACATTTTGTGGCTTTTTCCCTCTTTTTGTGGCTGATAATTTATTGGGCAACCTCTATTAAATCTAATTTAAACATTGGGGTAAGGCACCTGCTTCCCGTTTTTCCTTTTACTTTTATTTTAGTAAGTGTGGGTACAACCTATTGGTTAAAAAAATCTTATTTAAAAATTAAATATCTGATATTGGGATTTTTGCTTCTCTGGCAGGCCATTTCTGTCTTATCTATCTATCCTCATTTTCTTGCTTATGCCAATGAAATCATTGGAGGCCCAGACCATCTTTATCTCTACACTGTTGATTCTAATTTAGATTGGGGGCAAGATTTAAAGAGATTAAAAAAATGGGTGAACAAAAAAGGGATAGAAAAAATTTATGTTGATTATTTTGGGGGCGGAGATGCCAAATTTTATCTAAAAGAAAAATTCCTTCCTTGGTCAGGAACCAAAAAACCAGAAGAATTTGAAAAAGGTAATTATTTAGCGGTTTCTGCCACTTTCTTGCAAGGAGGAAGGGGGTTACCTGTTCCTGGCTTTGATCAACCTTGGGGACATTATCTTTGGCTCTTAAAATATGAGCCCCCGGTAGCCAAAATTGGTTATTCAATTTTTGTTTACTATATTGATTAGTCTCGATATTTATAGGGAGCGAAATTGCCAAACCTCAGATCAATATATTCTAAACTCTCCCTTTTTTCTGGAGGAATTTCCATCTCCAAAACTACCTTAAGTTTGGTTAATTGCCAAAAAAGGTTTTCTTTAAAACTAAAATAAATCTGCCACCCCTCCTTGGTAACAACAGAAAAATCTTCCAAAGATTTTATCAATATTTCTTTAGAAAAAACCTCCAATTCTTTTTCCAGTTTTTCCTTAATCTCAAAAACCAAAGAAATTTGTTGAGGATCTATTACCTCCTCCCCCACCCTTGCCTTTATTTCTTTTTTAAAAACTAAAAAATCATCCATCATTTCTGTTTTTTCGAAAATAATCCCATTTTTATCCATTAAAAAGCAACCTTCTTTGTCGCAAAAAATAGCCACAGGCTCCCTCTCTTTTATATGAACCCAAATTTTCTGGGGCAACCTTCTCTTTAGTTTTATTGTTTCTATTAGGGGAAACCTTCTTAAAAATTCATTTTCAATTTCTTTAAGATCTGTCAAAAAAATACTTCTTGAAGTGAAAAACAAAACCTTACTTTGGGTTTTTTCTTTTAAGATGTTTTCAATTTGTTTAAGAGAGAGTTTTTGATTGCCAGAAATTTCAAAATCTTTTATTTGAAAATGGGGAAAGAAAAACAAAAAATAAAAAATCAAAATCACCATTGCTATCCCCAAAAAAGAAAACCAGAAAATTTTACTTTTTAAAAAAGATTTCTTTTTTCTTATCTGACGAAACCTTCTATATTTTCTCATAAACCCCTTTTTATCTTTCTCAATGTTTCAAAAAGAAAAACAAGATAATATCTTTTAGATAAAGGTAGGTCTTGAGTCTTTAAATATTCAAGAGGCTCTCCCCCAAAACCCATCTTAAAAAGGGTGGGCCCAGCCCAAGGATGTTTAGGATATTTTTTAGGATCCACATAACCCCAAAAATCATAAAATTGACAATTCCTCTTTTTAGCCTCTTTAATTGCCTCCCATTGGAGCAAATAAGCAAGGGGGATCTTGTGAAATTTTGGTAATAGAGCAGCATGATGATAAAAACCAATATTTGACCAAAAAACCAAAAAAGCACCTGCCGCAATTTCTTTTTTATATTTAGCAAAAAACAAAGCAACCTGATTGTCTGGTAAAAAAGCAGAAAATTCTTTTTTTAAAAACTCCAAAGAAAAAGGGACAAATTTTTGTTTCTTGGCTACTTCTTGGCAAAGAATGTAAAAAGGTTCTACATCTTTTAAATCCTGGCTTTGAAAAACCTCAATATCAGAATCTGAGAGTGCCCGCCGAATTAAATAGCGGGTGGTTTTTCGCATATTCTTTAAAAGGTCTTCCTCTGAAAAAGAAAGATTTAGTCTCCAGGTAGCTTCATAAGCATTAGCGTGGATAGGAGATTTTCTAAAACCAAAATCTTTAAAGAATTCCTTGTTTTCTTTTGTGTTTTTTAAAAGAGGGGCTATTCTTAAAAATAAACATTTTTCTTTTTTGCCAATTTCTTTTAGTTTTTCCAAAAGAATAGGAGAAATGCAAACAGGGTGTTGAGAAAGCAAAAAAGTACCCCTTTTTGCTTTTACCTTGGTCACCAAGCAAACCCCCTTCAATCTTCCATTTTCTAACACCCCCAGTCTCCAAATTTTATTACCCATTGATTTTTGAAATTCTCCCCAATTCCAAGATTGTAAAAAGGTTTTTTCTTTCAAATTTAAAAAAAACGCCTCCCACTCTTTTTTGTTTTTTATTTCAACAATTTCTTCTTTTGGCATAAAGGCTTTTTAAACAATAAAAGATGGGCTACACTAAAGCAAAACGAATTTTTTGTCTAAACCTTAATTTTTCTGCCTCTATTTTACCTCATTAACCATCGTTTGTTAAGAACCTTCAACCCAAAACCCAACAGAGGTCAGACCTCTGTCAGCTTTACAGGGGTCCGACCCCTGGAAATGCGTGGCTTTCTATAAATCAAGCCTCTGTAAGAGTATGAGCTTCTTGATTTAAGGGTTTTGGGAATTTTTAATTTGGGCCCTTAAAAATTTGATAATTTTTTGGGCTTCAGATAAAGAGATATTAATGTGGGTGGGTAAATTAAAGGTTGTTTGAGAAAGTTTCTCTGCAACCGGGCAAGAGCCTAGAGAATATTGCATTCTTTCTAATTTGGTATCGTGAGGAGCTATTGGGCTATCATACCAATCCCCTATTAAAAGATTATTCTTCCAGGCTTTTTTAATAATTTCTCGCGCCTGAGAAGACACAATACTAAATCTCAAATAAATACTTTCTCTGCCTGGAAAACGAGGCGGTAATTTAAAAGAAAGATCTTTTAGGTTTTGATAGTAGAAGTTGGCAATTTTTTTTCGGTGGGAATTAAATCTTTCTAGTTTTCTAAACTGATTTAAAGCCAACAAGGCTAAGGCCTCTGGCATTTTTTTGGGGAAATAAGGAGGTTTTTTTCCTCTTTTCTCTTTCCAATGGACTGCCTTAGATAGAATTTTAAGGATTTGAAATAAAACCAAAAGATATTTTCCTAAAATTTTATAGGTGGGTAAAATCAACCAATTCATCAAAACAGGGTGTAAGAGTTGTTGAAAAATCCAAAAGAGAGAAGGAGAACCTGCTTTTTTTTGATATTGTTTAATCTTTTTGGCCAACCCTTCATTGTTGGTAGCCGCCATTCCTCCATAAACAGAAGAAATAACCTTATCTCTGGAAAAACTAAAAAAAGAAGCATCGCCCATTGTGCCAACCAGCTTTCCTTTATATTTGGCTCCCAAAGAGTGGGCACAATCTTCAATTAAAATTAAATTGAAATCTCGGCAAATTTTTAAAATCTCATTCATTTTAGCGGGTAAACCAAAGGTGTGCTGGACAATCACTACCTTACTTTTGGGACCGATTTTTCTTTTTAGATCAGAAACATCAAGATTAAAATCTTCTTTGTCACAATCTACAAAGACAGGTTTTAAGCCTGACCATAAAATAGGATTAACTAAGGCATTGCAAGTAAAGGCCTGAAGCAACACTTCGTCTCCTTTTTTAAGACCAAGAGAGTTTAAAATTGCCAAAAGGGCTGATCTTCCACTATTAAAAGAGATAGCATAATTCACTTTTAAATATTTTTTAAACTCTTCCTCTAAAACCCTTACTAAACCTTTTTTGCTTTTTTTCCATTTCCAGGGTTGAAAAAGTAATTTGAAAGCCAATAAAATATCGTCTTTTTCGGTATTTGGAGACAAAGAAATTGAAATGGGTTTTATTTGTTGACAAAATTTAAACATCATGGTATCTTTAAAAAAGCACATTTATTTTTTATTAAGGAGGGGACAGTGAGAAATAAACATTTTTGGGCTGTTTTTGGGCTATCAGCGACGGTTTGTGGATTAATTTTAATAATTGAGGGCTGTTTAATTTTGGGAGCCAAATTCAATCTGGGAATTTGTTTACTAGCCGTTGGAATCCTGCTGTACATTTTTGGCATTGTCCAAACTATTCGGTTTTCGTAAAGAGGCATCTTTGGGTGCCTCCTTTTTTGTTAATATTTGAACCAAACCTTTTGGCACCCTTCCTTCCAACAAAATTGTGTCACCTTCTTCAGCAAAATATTTTATTTTTTCAAATATCTCTTTGGGGTTTTCAGAAAAAAGAATATTTTCTGGCGGCAATCCTACCTCCTTTGCTCCCCTACCAATCTCTTCAAATCTGTCTAGGGTGGTAACTATACATAAATCGCAAACCTCGCCAATTCTCTTACCAATCTCATAATGAATTACTCTGGAAGCTGAACCTAATTCAATCAAACAAGGCATTACAATAATTTTTTTATGAGGCAAGGTATCTAAATAATCCAAATGAGCCATTACTCCTTGAGGATTAGCAGAATAAGTAGAACAGATCAAGAAGGTATTGTTCACCCCCCTCAAAAGTCTAACCCCCAACTGTTCGGCTTTTAATTCTTGGCAGGCTTTAGCAATTTCTTCCAAACTCATTCCTAAAATTTCTTTGGCTACAATAGCAGCCATTAAAATATTTTGGGCCCAATACGAACCAGGCAGGTTTACTTTAAATTGAACAATTTCTCCCCAACGGCGAGAAAAAACTTCAAAGGTTAAAGAACTTCTCTCTGATTTTATTTCTCTCACCCAATAATCTCCTTTTACTACTTTCTCGGCTTCAGCCAAGAATTTACTGTAACAAATTCTTTTAGAGATTCCTTCTGTTTTTTGATAAAGTTGGCTGCAATATTTATCGTCTCCATTAAACACTGAAAAACCCATTGGAGGAAGAGATTCTATTAATTCATATTTGGTGTTAATAATGTTCTCCAAAGAACCAAAAGTAGAAAGGTGCTGAGGACAAATGCCGGTCAAAATACCAATTTGGGGTTTGGTAATATCGCAAAGCAATTTTATTCCCCCTTTATTATAAGCTCCCATCTCTACCACAAATACTTCATGGTCTTCATTTAAATTGTTTAAGATACAGCGAGAAATCCCAATTTCACTATTTTGGTTCTTTTCTGTTTTTAAAACCTTAAATTTTTTTGCTAAAATGGTAGCCAAAATTTCTTTAGTAGAACTTTTTCCATAAGAACCAGTAATACCTACCACAATTAAATTTTTAAATTTTTCTCTCTTTTTTTTGGCTTTTTCAATTACGCCCCTCCTCCACCACACCACAAAGGGTTGGCAGCCCAAAACAATTCCTGAAACCAAAAGAGGAGAAAATATATCAAAAAGCAAAAGGCAAAAAACGAACCAGAACAAATGATGAGAAAATCTTAAAAAAACTAACAGAACTAAAACACCCCAAAAGATTAAATTAAGCCAAAACAAAAGAATAATTTTTGAAGTGAAGACAGGAACCTTTAACCTTCTTTTAATAAAACTTAAGAAAATTTTTAAATCTTCAAGCAAATAAAGAAGGATTAAAACTAAAACCCAGACTCCATAAAAATACCAAGGAAGGGGTTCTTTGGTAGGATAAACAATTAAAAAGAAGGCATAAAGCAAGATAAGAACCTTAAAAATAAAAAGAGGATTTAAAAAGATTCTTTTTCCTTTATAGGTTTCAAAGTGGGCTTTAAATCGACCAATATGATATTCTTTTAGTTGCCAAAGATAAAGCCAAAAAAGGATGGCTTTTAATTGGGTAATTCCCCAAATACAAATTAAAAAAACAATAAGGCCTGGCATAATTTATTTGGTTAAAAAGCCTAAAATTTCTCTTGTTAACAATTCCGGCTTCTCAAGGTGGGGGCTGTGTCCTGTGCCAGGAATAATTTTTAAAACCGAGTCTTTTATTTTTTTATTAATCGCTACCCCTTCTTTCAGTTTTTTTATTTTATCTTTTTGCCCCCAGATAATAAGGGTAGGAACCTTAATTCTTTCTAAACCTTCAGATAAATCTTCTTTTATTATTTTCAAATAACTTTCTTTCATTACTCCCTC